>CAUBMI010000009.1 GCA_958436995.1 uncultured Collinsella sp. | reverse complement strand
GCGGAGGCGGGGCATGCCCCGCCTCTTACACCACATCTCTGCGCGCTACCCCCCTCCTTAGGAAAGGGAATCGATTTATTCCACAGCCGTAGATTAATCCTAGCCGCTACTCCATCATGTCGAGGACGGAGGGGCGAAGCTCGTTCTCGGCGGCCTCGGGATCGGTCTCGCGCAGGCGGTTGATGTAGCGGTTGTACCACATCACGGCAAGGCCCAGGAAGACAACTACACCGCCAACGTTGTAGACCAGCGTCAGCCACAGAGGCTGATCGAGCGGAATGGTGCCGCAGATAAGCACGAAGCAGAAGACAACGAGCAGGAAGGCGGCAATGACCAGACCGAAGGTGCGCGAACCCATACGGAAGTCGCGGGGCGCAGCGTCGAAGTTCTTGCGCAGCATAAAGTAGGCAAGCAGAATCAGCAGCGGCGGGAGCAGAGCGGTGGCAGCCGTCATGTTGGTGACGATCATGAGCAGGTCGTCTAGGTTGCCGGAGCCCAGGGCCGGGATGATCAGGATGGGGACGACGATGGCGAACTGCAGCCAGGCAGCGCGGGCAGGAATGCCGTGCTCGTTGAGCTCGACGATCTTGCTACCAAAGACGCCCTTGGGGATCTCGGTGAAGAAGACCTTGATGGGAGCAGAGGTCCACATCATGAGGGAGCCCAGCGTGGCGGCAAGAAGGATCAGGCCAATGACGCGCGTGGACACTTCCATGGGAATGCCAAAGTGGGCAAAGACAGCGCCGAATACGTCGAAGATACCGGTGGAGATGGCAACGCCGCCCTCGGGAATGAACAGGTTGACCAGCAGCGAAGCGCCTGCATACAGAAGGCCGATGGTCAGGCCGGCGATAACGACGGTGCGCACGAAGGCCTTGACGCCACCCTTAAGGTCGTTAAGGAACACGCCGACAGACTCAGCGCCGCCAACGCCCTGGATGATCCAGGCAAGCGTACCGAAGAAGCCCCACATAGTTGCGAAGTTGCTCGTGTCGGGAGCCATGTTAGCGGGGGTAGGAGCCGTAGCGAACTCGACGCCGCCAAAGGCAGCAGCCAGGGACAGCAAGATGAACACGGCAGTCAGGCCGAGAGCCGCGGTCGAGCCGAAGGAGGAAATGGAGCCGATCCACTTAGCACCCTTGGTCGAAACCCACGTGGCGATAGCAAAGACGACGATCTCGATAATGGTGATCCACAGCTGCGAGAGCTCGGCATTGGCACCAAAGAACACGTAGCTCGCGTAGATGATGACGTTAGGCAGGACGGACGCAAAGTAGAACAGGTTAACGAACCAGTAGCTAAATGCCGTCAGGAATGCCCAGCGACCGCCCATCGAGGTCTTGACCCAGGCGTACACGCCCGACTCGGAGTCCTTGTTAAGGCCGACGAATTCGGCGGTAACCAGGGTATAGGGGACAAAGTACAAAAGCGTAGCGAAAAAGAACGACGGCGCAGCTGCCAAGCCGATGGCCGCGTTGTTGTTGATGATGTTCTTGATACCGAACACGGCGGCGACCGTCATGCCCAGCAGAGCGAACGAACCAATCGTTCCTCGTTTTTCAGAGCTCATAAGCCCTCCCAATCATCCGTTATATCTCATCTAAAACCGTCCGGACTGCAAGCGCAATCGTGGACGGCGCACCTGCTAAGGGGAATGGGGAAAAGGGAGTCAACAAAGCCATCCCCCTTAACGGCGCGAAGCAAACGTCCAAACGGACGAATACTACTTGTTGGGGAAGGAATAACCTTCAACCGTCACGTGCAGTACCACGACGCGGGAATCCGCGGCATCGGCCACGACACGGTAGGCCTCGTCAATTTCGACGACGGCAACGCCGCCGGCGGGAATCGTCACGGTCTCCCCCGCACCCTCAAAGCGCTCGCGATCATCGATATCGCTGTAAGCACGGATGCAGGTGAGGTCTGCCTTGGGGGCAACCTCGACGGTCAGGTCGCCGTCGAGCGGAGCGAGCACGGCATGGTAGCGACGGTGACCGACCAGATCGGCGGTAGCGGCCTCGCGGGCATAGACCCACCAGTACACCAACGAGTCGCCGATGGAGTAAGCCACGTCGTGCTGCAGGTCGGCAACGCCATCGAGCGCCTGACCGGTGCGCATCCACTTCTTGACGGACTTCATCTGAGCGTCGAAATCGGCGCGCGAGTTAAAGACATGCATGACTTATGCCTCCTTAATGGGTGCCAGCGCCTGAGCCAGATCGGCAGACGTCAGCGGTCGCAGGGACACCTCAAAGCTGAAGCTCTCAAAACGGGTGCGGTAGGAATCGAGCACCTCGGAACCCCAAGAGTTCGAACCAAGGCCGAGCAGCTGGTCGTTGATATTGACCGTAACCGTGTCGCCCTTGACAAGGTCGTAGACGTGCTTGGCGTTATCTATAGCCTCGCAGCTATAGGGCCATGCCGAGAACGAGAACGGGTTGGAGGCGGCGTCGCTCGGACGCGTCACGACCAGACCGTCACCGTGGCTAGAGCGCAGGGCGACCCAACGGGTGCCCTCGCGGTTAGCACAATCCTGAGGCATAACGTAGGGCGTGAACATGTCGTCGACCGTAGTGCGGTAATGACCGACCGGGTTGGCGCGCAGCGAGTCCGGATAGTTCTCGCCCGGGCCGTGGCCATACCACTCGACGGCACGATCGCAACCGGGGACCTCGAAGGAGATGCCGATGCGCGGGATGATATCCGAGTAATCGCCGTAGGGCTCGCCGGAAACCTTGAGGTCGACGCGACCGCTCGGAAGCACGGTGTAGACGAGCTCGACGCGCATGCCGAACGCGCGGACGGGAGGAGCGATACGCTGGCTCACGGTAACGACGACCGCATTGCCATCCTGCTTCCAAGAAACCTTGCGGGTAGACGTCTGCATCACATCGATGAAGTTGTCCTTCCACAGTGAGTCATACTCCTGGGCATGGTTATCGACGAGCGGATGCCAAAAACCAACCTGGGGACCAGAGGCCATGACGTCGCGGCCGGATGCCTTCCACTCGCTCACGGTACCGTTGACTTTGCTGAAGGTCAGCTCGCCGTTGAGGGAGTGGATGCGGATCTCCTGCTCGGTCTCCTCAACCGTAAGCTCAGGACGAGCGGGGGCCACGATGGCCGGCGCCGGATGGTTTGCGATGGCAAACTGGCTAGCGCCCAGCTGGAACATCGGCTCGCACCAGACGTGAGCGGCCATGGTGTAGGCGCGCACGGTCAGCAGGGTCTCGCCCACTGCGGCCTCGCGAATCACCAGTGGCAGCTGGACGGACTCGCCGGGGGCAACCGCGCCGGGCATGAGCGTCTTGCGGCAGACCACGTCGCCGTCCACCAGGGTCTCGGCCGACAGGCAGACATCCTCGAGGGTGGTGAACCAACGCTTGTTGGTGACGGTCAGCTCGCCTGCCTCGGCGTCATAAGCCATGCGGACCGGGCAGATAACCTGGCCGTACTCGGTAAGGCCCGGACTCGGCTGCTGCCAGGGGAACACCATGCCATCGATGCAGAAGTTGCTGTTGTTGGGGTAATCGCCGTTGTCGCCACCATACATATCGTAGGCAACGCCGTCCTCGGTCACAGCAGCCAAACCGTGGTCGCACCATTCCCAAATGAACTGGCCCTGGATGCAATCCCAACGATCGAAGACCTCCTGGTACTCGGACAGGCCTCCGGGACCATTGCCCATGGAGTGACCGTACTCACAGTTGATGCGCGGCTTGGGGAATGGGTGCTCGCCAAAGTCGTTCATCTGCGAAACACGGGAGTACATCGTGGAGATAACGTCGACGGTATCGGCGTTGCGGTCCTCCTCATAATGGACCGGACGATCATCGAGCTCGTGAGCCTTGGCGTACATCGCGCGGATGTTGCAGCCATAGCCGCTCTCGTTGCCCATCGACCACATAATGATGCAGGCGTGGTTGCGCTCCTGCATCACCAGGCGCTCAATGCGGTCGACGTAGGCCGGCTCCCATGCCGGGTCGTCGGTGACCAGGGCGATATTGCCGATATTCTCGAAGCCGTGACTCTCCATATCGGTCTCGGCGACCAGCATGATGCCATACTCATCACACAGCTCGTAGAAGCGCGGGTCATTGGCATAGTGAGAGGTGCGCACCGCGTTGATGTTGTGCCGCTTCATGAGCTCCAGGTCGCGGCGCATGCGATCGAGGCCCACGGCGCGGCCCTTGTGATCGTCGTGATCGTGGCGGTTGACGCCATGCATCTTAAAGTAGGTGCCGTTGAGGTAGATATGATTGCCCTCGACCGTCACCTCGGCAAGACCCTGGCGATGCGGAACGAACTCGCTGACCTCGTCACCGTCGTAGACCTCAAACGTAAGGTCATAGAGGAAGGGGTCCTCGGGATTCCAGAAGTGGGCATCGGTCACGCTGCACTCGGCATGGCCGTCGACGCACTCGCCCGTAGCGACCACATTCTGGCCATCGCTGAGCGTATACACGACGCGGGTAGCGCCCTCGGCCATCGTATCGAGCGTGATCAGAGCGGTATCGCCCTCGCGGTGCGTGCAGAACCTAAAGTCGACCAGGTGCGCTGCGGGACGCTGCATAAGGTACACATCGCGGAAGATGCCCGAGGCCCACCACATGTCCTGATCTTCGATATAGCTGCCATCGCTGTACTGCAGGACCTTGACCGCAAACAGGTTATCGCCCTCGACGAGCGCGTCGGTCACGTCGAACTCAGCGGACAGGCGCGAACCCTTGGTCATACCGATAAACTGGCCGTTGACGTACAGCTCGCCATAGCTCTCGATGCCGTCGAAGCGAATAATCTCGCGAGCGCCGGCGTGAACGGCGGGAAGGTTGACGATGCGCTGGTAAACGCCCGTGGGGTCATCGGAGGGAACAAACGGCTGATCCACCGGGAACGGGAAGCCCTCGTCGGTATAGGCAAGATTGCCATAGCCATCTACCTGCCACAGGTGTGGAACCTCCACGTGATCCCACTCGGGCTTATACGTGGAGAGGTTCTCATTGGAGACGGCAGCGGGGCCCTCAAAAAGGCGGAACTGCCACGAGCCGGACAGCTGGACAAACCCGCGCGACAGCTCGCGGCTGTACGTTGCAGCGAGATCGGCGGTCTCGTAACCCATAAAGTACGCATGGGGTGCCAGGCGGTTCCTGTGGGTGAGCGCCTGGTTTTCCCAATCGTTAATGGCGTCCATGGTGATGCTCCTTCGTCATCTTAGTGATTCTTGTGCAACCGGTTGTCCTTATCTTACGGGCGATGCAAAAAACTGTGCAACCGGTTGTCCGCTGAACGGTCGATTTGGTCGGGTTAACGGTGCAACCGGTTGTACAACCACGACACTTATGTCACCCTGAGTATCGAAACTCAGCGCAAAATAGCATTCCCAGGCGGCTGACAACGGCCGCGCCCATCTATGCCCCACCCGTGCAAGCCATGTTCAACAGCAGCTTGAACGTGAAATGCCACCAGTGGCCGGATATCATGAACGCTGTTCAGGCGCACTATAGTAAGCTGTATCCGCACCAGCCCGTATCAGTGACAACATCGACCGCATTTTCCAGGAGACGCCATGACCCAACCAGTTCGCACCGCACCTACGCTTGCCGAGGTTGCCGCAGCTGCCGGCGTGTCGCGCTCCACGGCATCGCGCGCCCTCAACGATTCGCCCCGCATTAGCGAGGAAACCAAAAAGCGCGTCCGCGCAGCGGCCAAGGAAGTCAATTTTGTCCCCAACGCTCGTGGCCGAGCGCTCGCTGTCGGACGCACGGAAATCATCGCCGTGCTCGTGACCGAGCCCCTGAGTGAACTCTTCAGCGACCCCACCTATAGCGAGTTTTTGAGCGGCATTACCGAAGAACTGTCGGAGTCATCCTATCTGCCCGTTATCTTGCAGGCGTCTTCTACGCATGAGCGCAACCGCGCACGCGAGCACTTTGAGCGCCGCTCGTTCGACGCCGTAATCAACGTCTCCCCCTACAAGGGCAGCGAACTGCTCGAGGTACTGCGCGAGCTGGGCGTGCCCACCGTGTTGTGCGGCCAGCTCGAGGGTCACCCCTATCGCGATGTGTTCTCGACGGTCTACTCTGACGACGAAGAGGGCGGACGCTTTGCGGCACTCGCCATGAAGGAGCGCGGGCGCAAAGATATCGTCGCCGTGTTGGGACCGCAAGACAACCCCGCTGTTGTCGACCGCCTGCGCGGCTACCGCGCCGTCTTGGGCGAAGACCTCCCAGACGCAAACGTTATCTATACCGGCTGGAACAGCGGAGACGGCTATCAGGCCATGCACCAGATCCTCGCGCGCGAGATTGCTTTCGATGGCGTGCTCTGCGGATCGGACCGTATCGCGGCTGGCGTCATCACCGCACTCAACGAGGCAGGCCTATCCGTTCCGGCGGACGTTTCTGTCGTCGGCTTCGACGATCACGAGATTGCGGCGCGCTGCGTCCCCGCACTCACGACCGTCCGCCAGCCCCTGCGCGAAGAAGGCCACATGGCCGCCAACATTGCGCTCGACATGATCAAGGGCGCCGAGCCCACCACCTCCGTGATGCACATGCAGCTCGTTCAGAGAGACTCGCTGTAGGAAACTGGGCCGGGCTTTTCGCCAGACAGTTGTTGCGGAAAGCCTGCCCCGTTTTGAGCGCTCATTCTGGGGCACAGTTTCCGTTAGACCGCTCAAGCGGAAACTGTGTCCCATTATTTTGCCGAATTCTGGGTCGCGCTTTCCCAGAGGACCCCCTTTGGGAAAGCGCGACCCGTTCTGGACGCAGATTCCGGGACGCACTTTCCGCAACGCCCGGTCATCCCATGCCCTCACAATCTCGACGTATAAAAAACGAGGGAAGGCACGTGTCCTTCCCTCGTTACGGGCAATAGGTAGCCGCTCGCCTACATCAGGCGCAGGCTGACGTCCTTGAGCTGGGCGCCGGAAACGGCACTCGGGGCGCCCGACATGAGGTCGGAGCCGCTGGCCGTCTTGGGGAACGCCATGACGTCGCGGATGGAGTCGGAGCCGGTGAGCAGCATGCACACGCGGTCCAGGCCCAGGGCGAAGCCGCCCATCGGGGGCGCACCAAACTTGAGAGCCTCCATGAGGAAGCCGAACTGCGACTCGGCGCGCTCCTCGGTAAAGCCCAGGAGCTTGAGCATGGACATCTGCATCTCGGCGTTGTGGATACGCATACCGCCGCCGCCGGCCTCAAAGCCGTCCATGACAAAGTCGTAGGTGCAGGAACCGGCTGCCAGCGGGTCGGCCTCGATCTTGGCGATGTCGGTCTCGGTCGGCAGGGTAAAGGGCTGGTGCTCGGCAGCATAGGCCTTGCGATCCTCGTCCCAGTGGAACAGCGGGAAGTTGACGACCCACAGGAAGTCGTGGCCCTCGCGCTTGATCTCGAGCGCGTTAGCCATGTGGGAACGCATGCCGCCCAGGATCTCGTCGGAGAGCAGGCGCGGGCCGGCGGCAAACATCACAAGGTCGCCGGGCTCGACGTCCATGCGCTCGCGCAGAGCAGCCATCTCCTCGTCCGAGAAGAACTTGACGATGGGGCTGTTGATGGAGCCATCCTCGCGGAAAGCGATCCAGGCCAGGCCCTTGGCGCCAAACGTGGAGGCCACGCCGGCGAGCTTATCGATCTTGGCACGTGCCCAGGCACCGGCGCCCTTGGCGTTGATGGCCTTGACGACAGAGCCCTCCTCGTTTGCGGCGGTCGCGAAGACCTTGAACTTGGAGTTGGCAAAGATGTCGGTCAGGTCGACCAGGTGCATGCCGTAGCGAGTATCGGGCTTGTCGGAGCCATAGGTGTCCATGGCCTCCCAGTAGTCCATGCGACGCAGCGGCGTGGGCATCTCGACACCCATGCGGCCGAAGGCGTCGGCCAGGACCTCTTCGAGCGCGCTCATAACGTCGTTCTGGTCCACGAAGGACATCTCGATATCGACCTGGGTGAACTCGGGCTGACGGTCGGCACGCAGGTCCTCGTCGCGGAAGCACTTGGCAACCTGATAGTAGCGCTCGACGCCACCGACCATAAGCAGCTGCTTCAGGAGCTGCGGGGACTGCGGCAGGGCGTAGAAGTTGCCCGGCTGAATACGGCTGGGAACGATGAAGTCGCGAGCGCCCTCGGGCGTGGACTTAAACAGGGAGGGCGTCTCGACCTCCATGAACTCACGGTTGTGCAGCGCCTCGCGAATGGCAAAGGTAAAGTCGGAGCGCAGCTTGAGGTTGGCCATCATCTCGGGACGACGAAGGTCCAGATAGCGATAGCGCAGACGGGTGTCCTCGCTGGTCTCGATGCCGTCCTCAATCTGGAACGGCGGGGTGACGGATGTGTTGAGCACCTCGGCGTGGTCGGTGAGGACCTCGATCTCGCCGGTCGCGAGCTTGGTGTTGGTGGTCTCCTCGCCACGGGCGCGCACGACGCCGTGAATCTTGATGGGCCACTCGGGACGCATGGTCTCGGCGATCTTAAAGGCATCGCCGTCGGAGTGCTCGGGGTCGAAGGTGAGCTGCGTGATGCCCTCACGGTCGCGAAGGTCGCAGAAGATAAGGCCGCCGTGGTCGCGGCGACGGCTCACCCAACCGGTGAGGGTGACCTCTTCGCCCACGTTCTCGCGGCGAAGCTCGCCGCAGGTACGGGTGTGCATGGAATGCTCGTCGATGGGACGGGTCTGGCTCATACCAGTGATCCTCCTTTATGGATCTGTGCCGCCCCGTGTCGTTCCGGGCGGCGTCGTACAGATTTGCCCGGCCTGCGTAAACCGCGCAGCCAGACATGGCGTTCTATCTTATCGCACCTGTGTCGATGTGCCGCGGAAAAGTAGCTCCTGCCCAAAGACTTGACGGAGACGAAACAATTGACACGCCGCGGCACCCGCCCGCACTCGTCACGTGCGACAATATGCCCCAATAAAACAGCACTCGGAAAGGCCCGCCATGACTGCACGCCTCATCGTTATGGATATCGACTCCACGCTCATCAACCAGGAGGTCATCGACCTGTTGGGCGAAGAGGCCGGCGTGGGCGAGCAGGTGGCACAGATCACCGAACGCGCCATGCGCGGCGAGCTTGACTTTAAGCAGGCGCTCGAGGAGCGCGTGGGGCTGCTCGCCGGCCTGGACGAGAGCGTGTTCGAGCGCACCTTTGAGCGCGTGACATTTACCCCCGGCGCGTTGGAGCTTGTGCGCTCAGCGCACAGCAAGGGCTGGAAGGTCGGCGTGGTAAGCGGCGGCTTTCACGAGGTCGCCGATAAGATCGTGACCGCCGCGGGCATCGATTTTTGCCTGGCTAACCGCCTGGAGGTCGTGGACGGCAAGCTCACGGGTAAGCTGGCGGCAGACATCGTGACCAAGGAGTCCAAGCTCATCCAGCTGCTGGACTGGGCAGTTGAGTGCGGCGTCGACATGGCCCATACGGTCGCTATTGGCGACGGGGCAAATGACATCCCCATGATCCAGGCCGCAGGCACGGGCATCGCATTTTGCGCCAAGCCCAAGACGCGCGAGGCGGCCCCGTTTACCATCGACGAGCGCAACCTGATGCTCGCCATGGACATCATCCTGCGCGACTAGTCGATCCGTCTAACAATTGAATCAGTCTGTCCTATAGTTTCCGAACAATTTTGTCTTAGTGTTCGGAAATATACCCTTTGAGTGCTAGACTTTGCGCCGTCGAAGGGAACATATATGGATAAGCGAGATCTTGAGCAATTGCTGAGCGATGTTGCCGGCGGAGCAGTCACCCCTGCCGACGCCCTCACGCGCATCCAGACGGCTCCGACCGCCGATTTGGGCTTTGCGCAGCTCGATCTTTCGCGCGGGGTGCGCCAGGGAGCCGGCGAGGTTGTCTACGGGGCCGGTAAAACCGCCGATCAGATTGCCGCCATTATCGAAGCACTGCGCGATGCCGGCCAGGAGCGCATCCTGGTCACGCGCCTGGATGCCGAAAAAGCCGCGCGCACCGCTGAGCTTCTTGGCAACGGCATCGACCTGGGATATGTCCCGGACGCACAGCTCGCCCTCGTGGGCGGCAAGCCCTTCCCTACCGGCAACGGACGCATCGTCGTCGCCTGCGCCGGCACGAGCGACCTGCCCGTCGCCGAAGAGGCGGCACTGACGGCCGAGTTCTACGGCAACGAGGTCGATCGCCTCTACGACGTGGGTGTCGCCGGCTTGCACCGCCTGCTCGCTCATGCCGAGGAACTTGCCCAGGCGCAGGTGGTCATCGCCATCGCCGGCATGGAGGGCGCCCTGGCGAGCGTTGTCGGCGGTCTTGTGAGCTGTCCGGTCATCGCCGTTCCTACCAGCGTGGGGTACGGCGCGAGCTTTGGTGGCGTAGCCGCGCTGCTCGCCATGCTCAACTCCTGCGCCAGCGGCGTTTCGGTCGTCAATATCGACAATGGCTTTGGTGCCGCCTACCAGGCAAGTCTTATCAATCATCTGAGCGCCGGCACGTCCAGCGCCCGTTAAGGAGCATTTCATGTCCAACCATCAGCACACGCTTATCATCGACGGCACCTCGGGCATCAGCGGCGACATGACCGTCGCGGCCCTGCTCGACCTAGGCGCCAGCGAGGAGCATCTGCGCGAGCAGCTCGCCACACTGCCGGTCGACGGCTTTGAGATTGCCGTTACACGCGCAAACAAGCATGGCATCGACACCTGCGACTTTGACGTTCAGCTGGCAGAGGAGCTCGAGAACCACGACCACGACATGGCCTGGCTCTACGGTAACGAAGCAGCTGCCGAGCACACACATGAGCATGAGCACCACCATCATGATCATGGCGAGCACGAACACGAGCACTGCCACGAGCATGACCATGAGGCCCACGGTCATGGCCACGAGGGCCACCATCACGCCCACCACCATCACCACCGTTCTTTGGCGGATGTCACCGCCATCATCGATGACTCGCAGCTAAGCGATGGCGCCAAGCGTCGCGCCCTCGCCATCTTTACCGCACTCGCCGCCGCCGAGGCCAAGGCCCACGGCAAAACGCCCGAGACCGTCATGTTCCACGAGGTGGGCGCCGTCGACTCCATCGTCGACGTCTGCTCTGTCGCCATCTGCCTCGATGACCTGGGCATTGAGGACATCGTGGTGGAGTCGCTCTCCGAGGGTCACGGTACCATCCACTGTGCCCACGGCCTTATGCCCATCCCGGTGCCCGCCGTCGTCAACCTATGCCAAGCAGGCAATATCGCCCTCACGCCCGCACCGGTCGCCGGCGAACTCGTGACGCCCACGGGCGCCGCCATCGTCGCCGCACTGCGCACGTCCGAGCACCTGCCGGCCCGCTACCGCATCGAGGCCGTCGGCTACGGCGCCGGTAAGCGCCCCTACGAGGGTTGCTCCGGTACGCTCCGCTGCCTGCTCGTTCACACGGACGCATAGCCATGGATGCCCGCAAGGCAAAAAGCCGCGCCGCCATCGTCGCGGCGTTCTCCGAGCTCCTTCGCGAGGAGGACTACGGCAAGATCACCGTCGGCGACATCATCGCTCGCGCCCATGTGGGTCGGGCCACGTTCTATGGCCTCTTCAAGAGCAAAGATGACCTACTGTCCGAACTCGTGAGCGACATCTGCACCCACGCCCTCGACGACGATGGCACACCGCTCGATGATCCGCTCGTACAAGTCGAGCATATCCTCAACAACCTCTGGGAACGCCGCCAGGGCGTACGAGCCCTCGTAGCCGGCGCCGGCTCACGCGTCTTCGCCGACTGCTTACGCAAGACCATCATGTCACGAGCAGCCGAAACCATCCCCACCGACCCCACAGGTCCCGCTGGCACTATGGACCGCAGCTTCCTCCTCCATCACATAGCCTCAAGCTTCGTAGCCACCGTCCAATGGTGGGCCTGGCACAACTTCCAAGCCAACAAATCCAACGTAGCCAAAGACTACCTCTCAGCCATACAGCCCCTCTTCAGCTAAGTAAGGCCCCCATCCCAAAGCGCCATCCCAACAAAGCGCCCATCCCTTCCCCAAGTCACGTTTTCTTGTAAGGGCACCCAAAAACAAAGCGCCCCTCCCATCCATTTTCAGATATATATATGTTGGGTTGCTTGTTCCAACGCGACTAAGATCCCGCAGCTGGCCGCATGGGGTAACTTCCCAGCGCATTCCGCAGGACGCAAAAAGGCTCGCCGCACGAAGTGCGCAGCGAGCCTTTTTGCATGTCCGAGGACGCGCTGGGAAGTTACCCCATGCGGCCAGCGGACAACTATGTAGCCTTCGACTAGAACATGCCCAAGAAGCCATGCACAAACAGCGCGGCCACAATAGCACCGACAAACGGCGCGATGCCAGGAACAAGCAGACCATACTTCCAGTTGTTGTCGGCCTTGTTCTTAATCGGCAGCACCTGATAGGCCATGCGAGGACCAAGGTCACGAGCCTGGTTCATGGCGAAGCCGGTGATGCCGCCCATGCCCATGCCAACGGCCCAAACGATCAGGCCGACGCAGATTGCGAGCATCAGAACGTTCTCGCCGGCGCGGCTAGCGGCAGCAAGGATGGCGCTGATGAACACGAAGGTGCAGATAGCCTCGCAGAAGAAGTTACGAGCATAGTTCGTGCCCTCGGTGGTGGGGTTGGTCGAGAAGATGTTGCGCTGGGCAATGGGGTCGACGACGCCCTCGGAAGCCTTGAACTCATCGGCATACATAAACCAAGCGATCACGGCACCCACAAAGCCGCCGAGCATATCGACAAGCATGAAGGGGATGCAGTTGCCCCACGGCACCAGGCCGACGATGCACTGGGCAAGCACCATGGCGGGGTTCATGCACACAGCGCCACCAAAGACAAACAGGCAGACCGAGATGCCAAAGGACCAGGTGGTGATGGCAAACATATGGCCGGAGCCCTGATACTTGGTGCCCTTGAGCACGGTATCGCAGTGAACACCCACGCCAAAGACGATCATGAGGGCCGTTGCGCCGAATTCGCAGAGGAGTTTGGTAAGCATAAAACCTTATCTTTCTTGTCGGTTATAAACGATTCGTTTAAGCCGCGCACTAGTGCTGTGCGACAACAACACCCAGGCCATCGGGGATGACGGCGACCTTGGCATCGGCACCCTTCATCTCAAAGGCGAGCTTGAGCGCTTCCTCGATAGTGTTGACCGGCGTCATGTGCATATCCTTGAGCATCTGGTGATCGCACAGGTCGGTGACCATGATCACAGGGTGATGCGCCAGGATGCGGGCAAAGATCTGGCTCGTCCACTGATCGGGCAGGGTCTCGTCCTTAGGACGATCGATGCAGGCGCGCTCAAACTCTGCCGGATCGTTGTCGGCGATGTTGTGATAGAAGCCCTCGCCGCCGTGACCGTCGGCACAACCGGCGACGTCGATGATCACACCGCCCTCGGGAAGCGTGGCCTCGGCAGCGCACATGCCCTTCACAGCCTGATAGATGTTCTGATCGAGGGGGTAGCCGCCGTTAGTGGTAATGGCGATCTCGCACTCGACGGGCTCAACGCCGGCAAGGCTCTTCACGAACTCGCAGCCAGCCTCGTGCGCCTTGTGGATGTCGCCGGCAAAGGAGCCAATGACCTCATGCTTGCCGTTGAGCACCACGTTAAGCACAAAGGCAAGGTGAGCCATCTCGGCGGCGGCGAACATGTCCTCGCTCACGTGGTTGTGGCACAGGTTGCCGGCACGCGAGTGGGAATCGTTCACAAACTGACCGTTGTGGTTGTACATGATGGTCTTGTAGCTGGCGATGCCAGGCAGGACGGACTTGCGGCTACCAGAGAAACCGGCAAAGAAGTGCGGCTCAATAAAGCCCTCGGCAAGCAGCAGATCGCAATCGGCAGCGATCTTGTTGATGATGCACTCGCCACCAGAAGGCAGGGTGCCGATCTTTTTCATCATGCTGTCGTCAGTCGCGACGTGCATAACGATTTCTTCGTTGGCAACGATCTCCTCGCCGTACTTGTTGACGAGCTCCTCGTGCGTCGACGGACGATGCATACCCGTAGCAACCAGAATGCGAACGCGCGCCTCAGGCGCAGCGGAGTGGATGTGATGCAGCAGAATAGGCATCGTCACACGCGAGGGAACGGGACGCGTATGGTCGGAGCTAATGATGACAATATCCTTCTTGCCAGCACAAAGCTCCTCGAGCGAAGGCGAGCCGTAAGGGTTGGCAAGCGACTCCTCCACCAGCTCTTCCTGCGATTTCGTGGTCTTAAACTCGTTTTGATGACCTTCCATCACACCCGCGAAGTTCTTATCCTCGAGTTCCAGATGCAACGTCTTGTGGTCAAACGGCAGTTCACATTCAAACAATGACGAGCGCCCTCTTCCTTTCAACTGACACACTAGATAAACCGTTGGAAGGATACGCCGCTCACCGAAAAACACCACCGTCTACCGACTCATTAACACAACGTTCATATTTAACCCAAAACAGAGCGGCCGCGATCCCAAACGGGACCGCGGCCACTACAGTCGTAAGGCGAGAAGCGCCAAATGCGCCACCAGGATAGACCCCATCCAAAACGCGCGAAGCGCACTATATTCCCTCAGCCCGTAATCCGCCGAAGACCGGACATCGCAGGGCCCGCCATCAGTTTACTTTTAGGCACACTCCGCAGGACGCAAGAAGCCCTCGCCGCACGAAGTGCGCAGCGAGGGCTTCTTGCATGTCCGAGGACGTGCCTAAAAGTAAACTGATGGCGGGCCCGGACGACTACAGGGCTATCGATTACCCCGTGTTCTGCAGTCCTGCCGAGACGCCGGTCACAGTCGAAAGAATCAGGCTCATGTACTCGGCCTTCTTCTCCTCTGCCATCTCGTCCTGGTTCATGCGCACCTCGCGAAGGGCGCGGACCTGAGCGATGGACAGGGCGTCGACGTAGGGATTACGCACACGGACGGCGCAGCCGAGCACACGGCGGCGCTGCAGCGGCCATTCGTCACCGACGATGGCAAGAACCCACTTACGCGTGAGCTGCATCTCGGTGAAGACCTTCTCGGACAGATCCTGGCGATCGCCCAGGTGCAGATACATCTTGGCAATGCGCTGGTCGGTCTTGGCGATCGACATCTCGATGTTGTCGATAAAGGTACGGAAGAACGGCCACTCCTGGTAGGCAGCCTTAAGCTGGTCCAGATTGCCAAACTGCTCGCAAGCGGTACCCAGGCCGTACCAAGCGGCCAGATTGATGCGCGCCTGGCTCCAGCTGAAGATCCACGGAATGGTACGCAGGTCGTCGAGCGACTTGGCGCCCAGGCCGCGCTTGGCGGGACGCGAGCCGATCGGCAGCAGACCGACCTCGGTCAGCGGCGTCACGGTCGAGAACCACGGTGTAAAGTCCTCGGTGTTCAGCAGGTCCAGATAGCGCTCGTGGCTTGCAGCGTTGAGCTTCTCGGCCATATCCCAGAACTTCTGCGTGGTCTCGGTGTTGGTCTTCTCGACACTCGGGGCCGACTGCAAAAGCGTTGCGGCGGCAACGGACTCAACATGGCGCTGGGCCAGCGTGCGGTTGCCGTAGCGGGCAAAGATGACCTCGCCCTGCTCGGTGAGCTTAAAGAAACAGTTAACCGAGCCCTTGGGCTGCGCCAGCACGGCCTTGTTGGCCGGGCCGCCGCCACGGCCCACGGCACCGCCGCGACCGTGCATGAGCACCAGATCGATATCGTTCTTCTCGGCCCACTTGGCAATGCGCTCCTGCGCGGAGTGCAGCGCGAGCATAGCCGTGGTAGGACCGGCATCCTTGGAGGAGTCGGAGTAGCCCAGCATGACCTCCATGCGGCGGTTGGTCTGGGCAAGGCGCTTTTGCACCACGGGCAGTGTAAGCATCTGGTCGAGCACGTCGACGCAGCCCTCGAGGTCCTCGAGCTGCTCGAACAGCGGAATCACGTCGAGCTCGGGAACGTCCTCCTCGTGCGCAAAGGACAGGTGGGCAAGCTCAAAGACGTCGGCCACATGCTGGGCGCTCTTGGTAAACGAGATGATGTAGCGATGCGCCATCTTCTTGCCGTAACGCTTTTGGATGGAGCCGATAGCGCGGAAGGTATCGATGACCTCGCGCGTCATGGGCTGCAGGTCGCCATGGATACCGTTCTCGTGGATATCCTTGAGGGCGCGAGCGTGCACCACGGAGTGCTGACGGAACTCCATCTCGACCATATGGAAGCCGAAGGACTCGACCTGCCAGATGATGGTCTGGACCGGGCCGTAGGCAGCACGGACGGCACCGCAGGCGGCCAGGGAGCGCTGAACGACACGCAGGTCATCCAAGAACTCGTCTGCGCTGTGGTACATGGTGTCGGTGATGCGACGCACGGTGGCGTTCAGACGGTCGGCCATGACGAGCATGACGGCGCGATGCGGCTCGTGCTCGGAGATCAGCTCAGCGCGTGCGGTGTACTGGGTGCTCATCTCGACCTGATGGTTCCACAGGTTGATGAGCTCGGCAGACGGCTTGCTGTAGGTGGCCTCGAGCGTGAGGTTGCGACCGATGCGGCGGCACTTGTCCTCGAGCTTGAGCACCATATGGGTGAAATACTTGGCGGCGACCTCACGGCTCACCTTGGCGGTGACGTTGGGGTTACCGTCGCGGTCGGAACCGATCCAGCTGCCGGGATGGAAGAACGCCGGGCACAGCGGCGGCACGGTACCGGCCTTGTCGCCCAGCACCCAGTCGTCAAAACGACGATAGATGACGGGGATAACGTCGAACAGCGTGTTATCGAAGATGTCGATGATGGTATCGGCTTCCTCGACCGGCGTGGGCTTCTTGAGCGCGATGGGGCTCGTACGCACCAGGGCGTCGATCTCCTGCAGCATATGGCGCTCGTTCTCCACCAGGTCGGAGCCGCCCAGACGCGGACGCTCCTCCAGCAGGTTGGAGATACGGCGAATCTTGCCCTCGACGGCCTTACGACGGGCCTCGGTGGGATGTGCGGTAAAGACAGGGTGGAACTCGAGCTTGTCGAGCAGCTCGTTGGCGCCCTCGACACCCATCTCGTTTACCAACTGGTGATAGGCGACGGTGAGTTCGTTGGCGGGATCGACCTCGGTATCGGTCGACGCACCTGCCTCGCGCTCGCGCAGCTGCGCCACGCGGTAGTTCTCCTCCGACAGGTTTGCCAGATGGAAGAAGCTCGTAAAGGCGCGGACAATAACCTGCTGCTTATCGAGCGGCAGGCTGTCAATCAGATCGACGACCTCACGAAACGCCACAGCAGTAGGCTCGTCGGCGGTGGGCACGCCCTGCTCGTCGACGGACTCGTCGGCAGCACGGGCGCCGGGGTTTCCGGCATTGGCCACAATCTCGGCCGTCAGGATCTTGTCGAACAGGTCCGCGATCTCGGGATCATACTCGCTAAGCACACGGCGCTCCAGGCGCAGGAACAGCGCCAAGTTGTCGCGCAGCTCCTCGGGGATCTCGATCTCGGCGAGACGCTCCCTGGACTCGGCATTCGAGCCGATTCGGTTAACGAGGCGGTTGACCACGGCAGCGACGCGCGCCGCGGCTTCGGGTACAGACTGGTTGCTTAGGTTCTCAGCCACGTTTCCTCCCATTCCTCCTTCTATGCACGTAACATGCGGTATTCATTATAGGCACTCGGCAAAAACTTTCGGCGCTGATTGCGCTTTACCACACAAAAGTATTTTCTGCATTGCAAGGGTTTTTGCCCTAAATGGTCGTATTTCTCGGTGGGCGGCATACGTAAATGGGGGCATTCCGCATAAAAGCGAAACACCCCCGTAACAATCGCTCGCAATGAGCTGGGCACCTCAGCGGCACTACAGCTCAAAAATCATGCGCTACAGGCGCTCGCGAACCGCCTCGACCACGTTGGCCAGATCGACGAGGGCCTCGTCATGGCTCTCCATGTCGCGCACCTTGACCTTGCCGGCGGCAAGCTCGTCGCCACCCAGGACCAAAATGAGCTTGGCGCCAACCTTGTCGGCCTGCTTAAACTGAGCTTTGAGCGAACGACCCTGGTAGTCGGCCTCGGTCACGATGCCAGCGGCGCGAAGCTCCTGCGTGATGGCAAAGACGTTCTGGCGCAGCTCCTTGCCGGCATTGGCGACGTAGACGCACGGGGCCTCCTCGGCACCCAGGTCGCTGCCAAAGGCCTGCAGGGCCAGCAGCGCACGCTCAAAACCGACGGCAAAGCCGACGCCTGCCGTGGGCTTGCCACCCTCGAGCTCGACCAAGCCGTCATAGCGACCGCCGCCACCGATGGAGCCGACGCCGGCGCCGGGAGCCTCGACCTCAAAGACGGTACGGGTGTAGTAGTCCAAGCCACGCACCAAGGTGGGATCCTCGACATACTCGATACCCGCCGCATCCAAATAGCGCTTGACCTGCTCGTAGTGCTCGCGGCACTCATCGCACAAGTTGTCGCCCATCAGCGGTGCGTCGGCCATGATCTCGCGGCAGTGGTCGTTCTTGCAGTCGAAGGCACGCAGCGGATTGAGCTCGGCGCGCTCGCGGCACTCGTCGCACATCTCGTCGGCGTGATCGAGGATAAACTGCTTGACCTGCTCGCGATAGGCCGGACGGCATTGGGCATCGCCCATCGAGTTAATGAGCAGACGGAGCTTGGAAAGATCGAAACCAAGGCGCTTGTAGAACTCCATGAGCATGATGATGCACTCGGCGTCTGCTGCCGGATCGGGAGCGCCGAGCCACTCGATGCCCACCTGGTGGAACTGGCGCAGGCGACCCTTCTGGGGACGCTCGCCACGGAACATGGCCTCGGCATAATAAGCCTTAAACGGCGTGGAGCCCTGGGGCACCAGGTTGTTCTCCACGACGGCGCGCACCACACCGGCCGTGCCCTCGGGACGAAGCGCCAGGCGCTGCTTGGGCTTGAGCTTGCTATCGGTGCCCTCAGCAAAGACGCGCTCCAGGTTGGCGCCGCTAAAGACGCGGAACATCTCCTTGCGCACGACGTCGGTCGACTGGCCGATGCCGTGGACAAAGACGTCCACCTGCTCGATCGCGGGCGTCTCGATGGGCTTAAAGCCAAACGGCTCGAACACGCCGGCAGCGATCTGCTGCATCTTTTGCCAAGCGCGCATCTCGGCGCCGATAAGGTCGCGGGTTCCCTCCGCCTTCTGTGCCTGCATGGGCAAACACCTTTCTTTTGTATCGCGTCATAGGTAGTGGTCATTATACGGCACAAACACAAACAGCGGCGGTGCATCTGACCGAACGAGGGTATGGGGACTCGTTCGGCCAGACGCGCCGCCGCAGTAGCCACGGACGAAGCGGACAAGCGGCAATGCGCTTTGGCCTATCTACTCCCCCGCCACGCTCGCGCGCAGCTTGGCAGCGATGGGTTCGGACGCCAACAGGAACACGAGCATAACCACGGAGCACACCAGGCACACGATCCAGGTGCTCGCAAAGGAGCCCGTAGCGTCGAACAGCACACCCGAGACGATAGCGCCCACGGTGCCACCGACCATCTCGAGCGAGGTAATGGTGCCCGTGACCTTACCCAGGTCGGCCATGCCAAACTGCTTAGACGCAGCGATCGTGGGCGTTGGAGATGGTGTACTGCGCAAGGGAAATGCCCAGGTCGCTGACGATCAACGGCTGGAACAGGCTCATGCAGTTGACGAAAATGGTGTAGCACGTGGCCATGATCACAAAGCCGGAGGCCACCACGAGCCAGCCGGGGAAGAACTTACGTTGCTGAGACATACTGTTCCTTTTTAAGCAAACGAGTAGCAAGATTGGGTACTACCGGTGGTCGGCGATGTAGCCCAAAGCGACGGCGGCATAAGCCGCGGCGCCAAGGGGAAGCTCGGCATCGCTAAAACGTGCCTTGGGATGATGCTGAGCAAAATGCTCGTCCGTATCAGTCACAGCAGCGCCCACGGTAAAGTACGCGCTCGGGATCTCGCTCGAGATCAACGCGAAGTCCTCGCTCGCCATGGCGTGGAACAGCGGCAGGAAGGCGGACTTGGGCAGCACCGCGCCCACGTAGCCAAGCGACGCCTGCGTCATATCGTCATCGAGTACGAGCGGGGGAACATCCGAGAGCGTCTCAATAGTCGCCGGCGTACGATAGGTCGTGGCAACGCCTTTGACGACCTCCGCGATGCGGGCCTTGAGGTGCTCCATGAGCTCGACATCGAAGCCACGCAGCGTTCCCTCGAGCACACAAGTATCAGGGATGACATTTGCGGCCTGACCGCCGGCGAACTTGCCAACGGTAAGCGCGACCTCCTTGGCCGCCGGCACTTCGCGAGCGATAAGCTCCTGAAGTGCCAGATGCACGTGCACACCCGCCGTAATGGGGTCGATGCAGATCTCGGGGCTCGAGCCATGACCGCCCTTGCCCTGCAGCGTGATGCGGAAACCGTACACGCCCGAGAGCGCCGGACTGCCGTAAAGCACCAGGCCAAGCGGCGACTGGCTATTGACATGCATGGCAAAGGCGACCTGAGGGCGCGGGTTCTGCAGCAGACCGTCGGCGATGGCGGCGCGGGCACCCTCAAAGGTTTCCTCGCCCGGCTGGAACAGCAGCTTAACCGTGGCGTTGGCATCAACAAGCTCAGTCTCGCGCGCTTTGAGCATACGAGCCGCGCCAAGCAGCGCCGTCGCGTGCATATCGTGACCGCAAGCGTGCATGCAGCCGTTGGTGGATGCAAAGGGCTCGCCGGATTCCTCGGCAACGGGCAGGGCGTCCATGTCGCCACGAAGCATGATGACCGTACCAGCCTGCTCATTCGTGCAGACGCCATTGCCTTGGGCCGCGGCGGCACCGGCGCCGACAAGGCCCACGACGCAGGAACCATCAACGAGCGTGGCAAATGGGATGTCCATCTCGGTCAGGCGCGCTTGGATATACGCAGAGGTCTGTGGGAGGCTATTACCCAGCTCGGGCATCTGGTGGAGATCGTGTCGCCACGCAGCGAGCTCGTCTGCAAAAGCCTGAGCTTCTGCAACAAGACCGTCACCGATAGCGGCCTGCGCCGCCGCGGTGGCCTTGGGCGCTGATTGCGGTTGAAGATCGGACTGAGCTGGTGCCATAAATGCCCTCCAGTAACGTTTTTGCAGTAAGCACTTTGATAGCGTAAAGCGCAAGGTACAACTTTAAGGGCGAGGCATAAAAAAAGCCGCCCCAGGAGGGCGGCGCAACAAGTTGTTTACAATTGCGGGCGCGGCTTTCGACGCAAAAAATCGAAGTGAGTCTCGCTCAAGATAATCGACAGGAAGATAAGCACAAAGCCGGCGAGCAGGCGCGAGGTGAGCGCCTCCCCCATCAGCAGCACCGAAAACAACACGCCCGAAGGCGACTCCATCGAAAGGAGCAGCGAGCCCGTCGAAGCCGGGACATGCGCCAGGCCGACGTTTTGGATGAGCAGAGCCACGCATGTGCAGCCCACCGAGAGAAACGCCATCACACAGATAAAATTCGGCGTCCACACGGACAGAGGCGCCTGGGTCTCGAATAGCAGCGACGAGATCAGGCTCAGCACGCCATTGCCCACAAACATCCAAAACGTGATGACGTTGATGTCCATTTTGCGACCGTACTTGGCGGTCACCGCCATCTGGATGGCGAAGAAAACCGCGCCGCCCAGCGTAATGGCATCGCCGATGTTGAACTCGACGCTATCAAGCGCCACCAGGCCAATGCCCGCCAAGCACAGCAGTGCCGCGCCCAGATTATAGCGGGTGAGTTTTTCGCCGCTCAGAAAATAGCTCGCAAAGGGCACGAGGATGCAGTACGTACCCGTCAAAAACGCGTTCTTGCCCGCCGTGGTGTGCGCCAGACCGACCGTCTGCAGGACGTAGGCGGCCCACATAAGTGTGCCCATTCCAAGTCCGACGATAAGATTGCGGGCGTTGAGGTGCGCGATGATGCGCTTGTGGAAGATGACAAACATGACCAACGCCGCAGGCAGAAAGCGCACGTAGAGCAGTTCAAACACCGGAATGGTGTCGAGCGCGTCCTTCATAGTGGTAAAGGAGTAACCCCAGATAATCGCCACCGAAAGCAGTAGAACTTTCCAGAACAACGGCGAACGAGCACCGGCACCACGGGAGGTGCCGCCCGCACCCAGGTCCTCGCGAGCCACAGGGCCATCGGGCATCATTTCGATATTGTCAGTGACATGCTGGGGCATAGGGCATCCTCGCGCTCAATCTGGGCGTGGTGTCCGCACGCGCGTGACCGCATGCCGCCTCATGGTCAAATAAAAACAGGGCGCACCGGACCCCCGGCACGCCCCGCTACTGTAGCAACAACCAAGCAGCCCATGCAATTCACTCAACTAAAGCGTCGGAACAGAAATCCTCGATGTTCCGACGGCGTTTACGTTGCCGTATTAAATCAATTTGGTCGACTCCAGCTTTTCGATGATCCAGTCGTTGGCCTTGATGACCGGGCGGCGGAAGACGACGCCCAGTGCCAGCGACGGAATCAGATAGCTCGCCAGAATACCCAGCTCAATCCAGTACTCCATATGGTAGGCGCCAGCCATGGCGGCATGCATGGCGTTGATGCCGTGGGTGAACGGCAGGAACGGATAGATCGCCTGGAACACAGGGCCGGTCATCTCGATGGGGAACGTACCGCCCGAACCGCCGACCTGCATGACCAGCAGCACGACGGCGAGCGCCTTGCCGATATCGCCAAACGAAACCGTAAGCGTGTAGACGATATTGGAGAACACGAGACTCGCGACCCAGCCGGCAAGTACAAACTGCAGCGGATTGTCGCATTGGATGCCAAAGAACAGGATGTCGCCCGCGCACACGAGTGTCGCCTGCAGCAGGGCCAAACCTCCAAAGAACAGGTAGCGGCCCAGGTAGATCTCGTGCAGGCGCACGGGGATGAGCTCGTTGATGAGCTCATCGTCAACCGATACCTTCATCATGGCCGCCAGCACGATCGAGCCGACCCACAGCGACAGGATCGTATAGAACGGCGCCATGGCCGAACCGTAATTGCGGATCGGATAGACCGGCTTGCGATCGAGCGCAACGGGGCCAGAAAGCGACACGGCGAGGCCCTCGGGGTCGTTGCCAATCATTGTCTTAATCATGGCCAGGTCACCCGACATCAGAGCGCTATCAAGCTCGTCCTTAAAAGCGCTGATCTTGTCCGACGCCTTGCCCAACTGATCAGAAGCCTTGTTGACCAGCGTCGCAGCCTTGGAGAGGCCCTTTGCGAGCGAGCCAGAGGCGTCGGTCAGACCGCTCACGGCGCTATCCAAGTCACCCGAGATACCGTTCAGGGAATCCAGAACGCCCGAAATGGTCTTCTTGAGCTCCTTGGCCTTAACCGAGAACGTGGAATCGTAGTCGGACTTGGCTCCCGAGATACCCGCCTTGGCATCGGCGATGGCCTGGTCGACCTCGGCGCGCGAGTTGTTGACCTCCGCCATGCCGTCCGAAAGGGACTTTGCGGTCGCCGTCAGGTCCTTCGCATTGTTGCGGTACTCCACGGCAATTCTGCCCAGCGACGTCGCAGCGGACTCGAGACCGTCTTTGAGCTTGTCATCACTCACCTGGTCGGCAAGGTTGCGGAGCTGATCGGCCATCGCATCGATATCGTCAGCACGCGTATTGAGCGCCGCTGCGGCTTCGTTGAGCTGAGACACCGTAAGGTCAACATGCTGATTCGCGGCATCGAATGCCTTCGCAAGCTCGGCGGACACGTTGTCGAACGAGCCCGCGCTTCCGTCAATCGCCGCGTCAACGGCATCGTTGGCGGCCTTGAGCGCTTCCTTGGAATCATTGATGCCGCTCTTGGCGTGCTCCATCAGCTGCTTCGTCGACTCATCAACGGTGCCCGTCTGCTTGAGCATGCCGCCCGCCGATGTCAGTGAATCGGACGTGGAGCTCAAAATGCCCGCGAGCGACGTCGCACTCGCCTGAACGTCCTGCAGGTCCTCGACCGAATCGCCCAGCGTCGAGGACAGATTGGCGATAAAGTTGCTCACCTGGTCGGTACTCATATAGTCGAGCAGGCTGGACACGGTCTTAAGGCCGATGGTCGTGATGGTCTTGGTAAAGGTCTCGTTGACCTGACTCTGGACGGCGCTCGAACCCTTTTCAGTCACGATCTGTGCGATGGCGTTGGCCTTCTGGTTCTCATAGAACTCGATATCGGCGTGCTTCACCTCGGTCGAGAAAAGCGTCATCATGTCGGCGCTAAACGTTTTAGGGATAACGACGGCAGCGTAGTACGCGCCCGACTTAACGCCCTCAATCGCCTTATCGCGGTCGTTGAGGACGACCCAGTCGAAGTTCTCGTTGCCGCGCAGGGTGGCGGTTACGTTTTCGCCCACGTTGACCTCGACGGGAATCAGATCGCTCTCGTAACCCTCATCGGTGTTGACCACTGCAATCTTAAGGTTGCCGGTATTGCCGTAGGGATCCCAGCTTCCGGCGATGTTAAACCATGCATAGAGACATGGCACGATGATCAGGCCCATCACGACGACCATGCCGATCACGGAGCGAGACACGTTTTGGACATCGCGCTTAAACAGGTGCAGGATGTTTTTCATTTATGCCTCACCTCCTTTAGAGTGCTTGCCAAGCGGGGTGGTGTCCCCGTCGTTTCCGTTTACGTTGTCAGCGCCGTCGGCATCTTGAGCCTTACGATGCGCACCGATATGCGGCAGACGGCTCGTAGGCTGTTCGCCTCCCTTGGCGCCACGCTCGCTGGCGTTGAGACCAAACATGCGACGGGCGGCAGGGATCGCCGCCGTGTGCTCGCGCATCTCGCGGCGAAGGTCCTCGTCCGAAAGCGCCGAGATACGCATCTGGGTATTGAGGCTCGCACGGATGTATTCGATGTTGATGAGCCAGCCGCAGATGGCGATAACCGAAATGATCCAGATAACGAGCAGGATGATCTTGCCGTTATTGTCGATATCGAGCACCGTCGAAAGCACAAAGAGCAGAACCTGCACGCCTACCACGGCGGCAAAACCGCCCTTGATGTAGTACGGGTAGCGATGCTCAAACGCCACGGCATGATCGAGCAGCTCGCGACGGTACGAATCCGAATCGAGCATGACGCGCATGGCCGTGCGCAGCGAATAGCGCTGGCGCGGTAGGTCGTTGGACTCGCAGATCATTAGGCCCGTCGTGGAAAGCTGCTTATCAAAGAGCAGATTGAGGTTGAGCAGCAACGGGCGCAGCTGCAGACCGATAAAGAGCGCGATGGCAAGGAACACGCCCAGGACGCACAGGTTGAACAGGTAGTTGAACGAATACATGCCACCGACGGTCTCGCGCAGCAGGTTGATGCCATAAGTGAAGGGCAGCAGCGGATGCAGCCATTGGAAGAAGCCGGGCATCATCTCGATGGGATACATGCCCGACGAGCCGGGGATCTGCACAATGACGAGGATGACGCCAATGGCTTTACCGATATGCTTAAACGTGGTGGACAGCGCATAGATGATGTTGACGTAGGTGAACGAAATAGCGATGCCGCCCAGTACAAAGAGCAGCGGATTGACGCACTGAACGCCAATGACCAGGTCGCCCACCGTAACGATAATGGCCTGGAACGCGCCCAGGATCACCAGCAGCAGCCAGCGGCCAAAGTAGCCCTGACGCGCCGTAAAGCTACCGATGCCCTCGCGGTCGACCTCGAGTTTATAGATAGCGATGAGCACATAGCCGCCCACCCACAGCGCCAGATTGGTGTAGAAGGGCGCGATGCCCGAGCCAAAGCTCTTGACCGGATAGATTGACTTGGACGTCAGCTCAACCGGAGATGCCATGAAATCTGCCACGTCATTGACGTCGACGTCCATGAGGTCGGCTAACTCGCCCATAGACTCAGAGGTCTGCAGCGCCGCAATGTCATTGGCGGCGGTCGCGAGCTTGTCCTGAACCTTGGCAAGGGAGGCGTCGGTTTGGGATAGCGTGGTCTTTGCCTGCTTGAGCGTGGCGTCGAGCTGCGCTAGCGTGCCGCGCGCGCTCGCTATCGTGGGGGTCATACCCGACACAATGCCGGTCAAATCGCCCGAAACGGCGGCAAAGGAGTCAAGCGCGCTCGAAGCCTTCGGAAGTGCGTTCTGACCCAGATCGGTCTGAGCCTGACCGAGGTTAGCCGTACCGGTCTGAATTGCCGCGTTGAGTGCGTTGCTCGCGTTCGAGATTGCCGTAGCGTCGTTTGCCATGGCGCTCGACTGTGCAGAAAGGCCATCCTTGATGCTCTGCAGCTTCTGGTTTTGCTCGCGAAGCGAATCGATGGTCGATACAATGCGCGCGTCAATTTCCTCGGAACCTGTCGACGTGTCATTAACGAGAATCTCCAAGTGCCCGATAACGGCCTTATTGTGATCGATCGTCGCCTGGAGAGACTCGAGCGAGTTGTCGATGCGGGTGGTCGTAGATGTGACCGTACCCGTTAGCTTGCCAATCGCAGCGTTCGCGGAGGCTGACGTCTTGGTGAGTGCAAGGCTACCTTCCGAGAGTGCCTTGGAGAGCGAGGTGATAGAGTTGCCCGCCGTGGCGCGAGCCTCGCCCAGCAGGTCGTTGCCCTGGGAGATCGCCTGCGTTAGAGAGGGCGCCTGCCCCTGCAGGCCCGCCAGCGCAGCATCGGCCGAAGCAATCGAGCTGCTCGTCTTGTCGATGGCGGTGTTCATGTCGCCGATGGAATCGCGTACTTCGCCCAGGGTATCAGACGCCTCGGACACCGAGCCCGCCAGCGAATCCCGGGTCTGGGTCGCCTTGTCTTTAAGGTCGATGCCAGCATCTTTGGCAATGCCCGCGACGGTCTCGCCCACCGTGGAGACAAACTCCGAGTTGATCTGCTCCTCGATGGTATTGGCACCAGTGTCGGTGACCTTGGGCGCAATAGCGCTCTTCTTCTCGTTGACGTAATAGGTGAGCTTCGGCTGATGGTAATTGCCATCGAGCATCGAAACAAGATTGTCGGAGAAGTTCTTGGGGATTACGATGGCCGCATAGTACTCACCACTCTCGACGCCCTCTTTGGCATCGGCGGCCGAATCGACGAAGGTCCAGCCCAGCTGATCGTTCTCCTTGAGCTGATCGACGACCTGGTCGCCCGCGTTGAGCTCGCCCACCAAGTCATTCTGAGTGCCCTGATCGTTGTTGGCGATGGCAATCTTGATACCTTGGGTGTTTCCGTACGGATCCCAGTTTGCCACGATGTTGTACCAGGCATACAGCGAGGGGATAACGCACACGCCCAGGGTAACCACCAAGGCGACGGGGTTCACAAGCAGTCGCTTAATGTCGCGCTTGAATATCGCAAAGGAGACCTTTGCGTTGGATAGTTTGCTGCCGAGACTCACGCTTGGACCATCCATCCTGTCGTTGAATCGAATCGTACTATCGACAACCATTGTACGTAGGCGCTTTAGTGCCTCGCGGCACAATGGTGCTGAGTTTTGCGGGTAGCAATATACTACGAAGATGAGTTAGTGTACAGTTGTACAGTATCTTTAATTTCAGCAGGTCACAAAACCACAGCCCGCACAAATTAGCAATCCGAATAGTCATTGGGAACGTTCTTAAACGACTAGTCAAACAAGAACGTCCCCGATGACTACTTAGGGCCACGAAAGCGTCGCAGGTTGAGCATAAGTCAGCGAAAACGCCCCTGAGCGAGCAAGGTGACGTGAAAGAGGAGGGAAGCGTACTTTGGTACGCGACCGACGATTGAACGTCAGATTGCCGCTTAGGGGCGTTTGCAGCGTCGACCGGTCCGTCGTTCGTTAGAACGACGGAACCAATAGGTTCGTTAGAACGGCGGACCCAAAGGCGTAACTACTTAACTACATCAAGTTGCAAACAGCCGCCGCGAAGGCAACGGGGTCCTCGGGGAGGATACCCTCGACCAGCAGGGCCTGATCGTAGAGCAGGCCGGAGTACTGCTTGATCTTGTCGGCGTCACCTGCCTTCTGGGCAGCGACAAGCTTGTCAAAGACCGGGTGCTTGGCGTTGAGCTCGAGCACGCGCTGGCTCTTGGGCATGCCGTCGGGCGCGCCCTCGGGCCCCTTCTGGAGCACCTTCTCCATCTCGAGCGAAAGCGGACCCTCGGTGGTGATGCAAGCGGGGGCATCGGTCAGGCGCGCGGAGACGGCAACTTTCTCGACCTTGTCACCGAGCGCCTCCTTCATAGCGCTAAAGAGGTCCTCGTTTTCCTTGGTGGCGTCCTCGGCCTCCTTCTTCTCGTCCTCGGTCGCCAGATCAAGATCGCCAGTCGCAACGTTCTTGAGCTCCAGGTGACGATCCTCGACCTCGGGCTCGGCACCGTCGGCAACGGCCTTTTCGGCAGCCTCGCGGGCGGCGTCGTCCTCGTAGATCTTGGGCATATCGGCGGCCACGTACTCACGCATAGCCTGGAACGTGAACTCATCCACATCCTGCGTCAGCAACAGCACGTCATAGCCGCGCTCGAGCACGCCCTTTACCACGGGCATCTTGGCCAAGCGCTCACGCGAGTCGCCGGCGGCGTAGTAGATGGCCTTCTGATCCTCGGGCATGCCCTTGGCATACTCGGCCAGGGTGATCATCTTCTGCTCCTTGGCAGACCAGAACAGCAGCAGGTCGGCGAGCTCGTCGGCCTTCATGCCGTAGCTCGAGTAGATGCCGTACTTCAGACCGCGACCAAAGTTCTCAAAGAACTTCTCGTATGCCTCGCGGTCGTTGTCGCGCATGTCCTCAAGATCGGCAGTGATCTTCTTCTCGACACGCTTGGCAATGGCCTTGAGCTGACGGTTCTGTTGCAGCGTCTCACGCGAGATGTTGAGCGTCACGTCGGCAGAGTCCACGACACCGCGCACAAAGTTGTAGTAGTCGGGCAGCAGGTCGTCGCACTTCTCCATAATCAGCACGTTGGAACTGTAGAGCGCCAGGCCCTTCTCGTAGTCCTTGCTGTACAGATCGAACGGGGCGCGACCCGGCACAAACAGCAGCGCATCGTACTCAAGCGTACCCTCGGCATGGAAGCTGATAGTGCGCGCGGGATCGTCAAAGTCGTGGAACGTGGACTTGTAGAACTCGTTGTAATCCTTCTGCTCAACGTCGGAGCTGCGCTTTTTCCAGATCGGCGTCATGGAGTTGATGGTCTCGAGCTCCTGGTAGTCCTCGTACTCGGGCTTGTAGTCGTCGCCGGCGTCCTCGGGCTTGGGTTTCTGGCGGCTCTTGCTCACCATCATCTGAATCGGGTAGCGCACATAGTTGCTGTACTGCTGAATCAGGCTCTTGAGGCCCCACTCGGTCAGGAAGCGATCGTAGGTCTCGGCCTCGCCGTCGGCGTCGAGCTTCTCGTTCTCGCGCAGCGTCAGGATGACATCGGTGCCGTGCTCGGCGCGCTCGCCGTCTTCGATGGTGTAACCCTCAAGACCATCAGACTCCCACACGTGAGCGGTGTCCTCGCCATAGGCGCGGCTGACAACCTTTACGTGGCTGGCAACCATAAAGGCAGAGTAGAAGCCCACGCCAAACTGACCGATGATGTCGACATCGGAACCCTGTTGCTCGGCGTTCTCGGTCTTAAACTCCTCGGAGCCGGAATGGGCGATGGTGCCCAGATTGCGCTCGAGCTCCTCGGCGGTCATGCCGATACCGTTATCCGAAATGGTGATGGTACGGGCATCTTTATCAAAGGAAACACGGATGGCCAGGTCGCCCTGGTCGAGCTTGACACTCGGATCCTGCAGGCTCTTAAAGTTGAGCTTGTCGACGGCATCGCTCGCGTTGGAGATAAGCTCGCGCAGGAAGATTTCCTTATTGGTGTAGATGGAGTTGATCATGAGGTCGAGCAGTTTTTTGCTCTCGGTCTTAAATTGACGCATGTGCAGTCCTTTCGCGCTACCCCCGTCCGCAAAAACGGCCCGGTTGCCCGAGCCGCATTGCAGACCTGCTATGTTCAGACTTAGATTTTATAACCCATTAGCGCGCATATATACATACGGAATCGAAAAACTGTATGTCCAAACGCTCTGATGCACCAATTGCCAAGGAGTGTCCCCGACTGCCGGCAGGAAAGGAACGTCCCTATCTGCCATCTACGCGCTTGGCCATCCAAACATGGGGCTGGCCCTCGTCTTCGTAGTCCACCGGGGCAATCTGCGTGTAACCCGCCTTGGCATAGAGTGGTAGCACGTATTCCTGCGCGTGCAGCTTAATGAGCTTGGAGCCGGCATCACGCGCGCACGTATCACTGGCCTCGACAATCTTGCTCGCCAAACCGCGACGGCGCATGCTCGGCAGCACGGCCACGCGCCCCATAATGTAGGTCTCCCCCGCCGCGACGCCTTCGTCCAAGTCGCACGCCGGCAAAACTGGGGCTTCGGCATCTGCCGCGTACTCCAGTTCCTCGGGAAACACGCGCGAGCAGCCGGCAAGCTCGCCGTCTACATAGAGTGTCACATGAATGCAGTTCGGATCCTCGTCGATAGCGTCGAACTCATTCTCGTAGCCCTGCTCGTCCATAAAAACGACGCGGCGCACCAACGCCGCGTCATCAAAGCATCCCGTCTTAAGTTGGATATCCATGGCTGCCCTTTCATTCAATGCGAACGTTAGGGACAGATTTTAGCGAAAATGAGCTCCGCGCACGCTAAACTTCGCGCGAGCCTTCGCCAGGCAGTCGTAATGGCCCACGTTATGGGCATCGCTCGCGATGAAGCTGTACAGGTTCTGATCGAACAGGCGCTGTGCCGGCTTTTTCTCGCGACCAAAGCGACCGCCGGCAATAAAGTCCGCCGAAGCTTGCAGCTTGCAGCCCATATCGACCAGGCGCTCCGCCACGCTTACATCCTTTTGAACCGCACGATAGCGCTCAGGATGAGCGATGATCACCTGGTAGCCACGGCACTGCAAATCGTAAATCGTGTTCTCGTACTCTCTAAACGCATACGCATCGGCATGCGTCGAAAGCTCGAGCAGAAACTCGTTGGTCCCATCGAAATGCAGGTGCTCCGCGGCATCGATACCAAGCTCAACGAGCTTTCGATGGTTGACCTCGAAGCCCATCTGAAGCGGAAAACCGTCAGCGTTATCGCGCAGTAGCTCAAAGGCATCCCACATCTTGTCGTAATCAAAATAGGGATCACGGCAGTGAGGAGTGCAAACGATTCTGGTTACACCGGCCCGCTTGGCAGCCTCGAGCATCGCCAAGCTCTCATCAAGATCGGCGGCGCCGTCGTCTACACCCGGCAAGATATGGCAATGAATGTCACGCATAGGTCGGCCTTAATCAACTAAACGTTTGCTCGGTTGGTGAAGATGCCCTTTTTGGAAGTGCCCTGATTGTCGGAGCCCTTCTTAACCTTCTTACCGTCCTTGGTGTAGTAAGAATAGTAGTACTCGCTGGTCTCGGTCTCACAGTAATTCATGACGGTACCGATGAGCTTGACCTTCTCGGACTTCTTAAGCTGGGCGATAGCATTGAGCGCCTCTTCGCGCTTGGTAAAGTCCTCGCGCACCACGAACAGCGTGCCGTCGGTCAGGCTGGCAATCTCGGCAGCATCGATGAAGGTGCCGACCGGAGGAGCATCGAAGACGACATACTGGAACTTAGCAGACAGTGCCTTGACCAACTTGGAAAAGCGATGGGAGACGATGATGTCGGCAGGGTTGGGAATGTGCGGCTCGGCATCGAGGAAGTAGAAGTTCTTCTGACCCGTCTCGACAATTGCCTGGTCAATGGAGATCTGCTCGGAAAGGACCGCATAGAGTCCACCGCGCGAACGAACGCCGAGCATATCGGAAAGGGACCTGCGGCGCATATCGGCCTCGACCAGGAGCACGGACTTGCCGCTCGTGGCGATTGCCTGAGCAAGGTTAATGGAAACCGTAGACTTGCCCTCGTTGGGAATCGAGGAGGTAACGGTGATGGTGCGAATGGGGTCGTCCACGCTCGCAAAGCGGATGTTGGCCAGAAGGGTCTTGGCGGCATTCTGTACAACGAGCTTGTCGGTGTTCTTTGCCTTAGCCATGCCTATTTACCACCTTTCATAGCCGGAATTCGGCCAACAACGGGAATACCTAGGAGCTCTTCTGCCTCTTCGGCACCGCGAATGCGGGTATTGAGCATGTCTGCCAAAACGACATAGGCAACTGCGATAAAGATACCGGCGAGGAACGCGACGGCAATATACAGCGTGCGCTTGGGGCCACTGGGAGCTTCGGGGGTCTTAGCCTCGTCGATAACGTTGATGCTCTGGGCAGCGCCGACGTTCTGAGCGACCGTACTCACCGAGCTGGCCATGGCCTTTGCGACCTCAGCCGTCTCCTTGGCATCGGTGCCGGTAACCGAAAGCGTAATGACACGCGTGGTGGTCTCGGAGGAAACAGACACCTTGTAGTCATCCAGATCGGTGAGGCCCAGTTCTTTGGCGGCGCCGCTCTTGACGCTATCGCTATCAAGCAGCGTGGCGATATCGTTGGAAAGCATCTGGCTCGCCGAGAGATCGTTGTAGCTCATCTGACCGCTATCGTCGGTCTTGGCGAGAATGTACATGCTCGTCGTCGCGGTATAGGTGTTGTCCATCGCAGCGAAGGACACGATGCCCATGGCGATCGCGCAGACCACCGGAAGGGTGATGACCAGCTTGAGGTGCTTCTTCAGCAGCTGGAACAGTTCGAGAAGGGTCATGCAGCTTGCCTTTCATTTCCCCAGTTCGGATTGACAAAACTGTCCGTATGTTATCGCATCTTTTTACCGAGACCAAACTCTATACATAAGAAACAGGCTCTCCTGTAAAAATGACGGAAGCGATCGTAAAATTGCACAACAACGCCGCACCCGAAAGTCCGATGCGGCGTCTACATCATTATCTATGTTGTATCGCTATGCGAATGGCTCCTCCTGCTGTATGGGAAACGCCACCGTAATGGTGGTTCCCACGCCCAACTCGCTCGATAGATCGAGCGTGGCATGATGATACAGGGCCGCATGCTTGACAATGGCAAGCCCCAGGCCGGTTCCGCCGCGTGCCTTGGACCTACTCTTGTCCACGCGATAGAACCGCTCAAATACCTTGCCCTGTTCTTCAGGCGCGATACCGATTCCCGTATCGGCGACCGCGAGGAACGGATGGCCTTCGTCGTTGGTGCCGCACTGCAGCGTAACCGTACCGCCGGGTCGATTGTAGCGGATGGCGTTGCTTGCCAGATTATAGATGAGCTCGTCGACCAAGCGCGACACGCCTTCGATGACCACAGGCTTGGTCTCATGACTTATCGTCACATTCGCCTGACGGGCAACCTGTTCAAGACGCTGTTCAACCGCGTAGATCACACGCGAGAGCTCAATAGGCTCCGTGGACCCAATGGGCACCGCCTCGCCCTCAGTTGCACGTTCGGCCTCGTCCAAGTTAGACAGCGTAAGGATGTCGTTGACAAGCGCTGCCAAGCGGCCCGCCTCACGATAGATGCGACCGCCAAAGTTGCGCAGGTCGTCCTCGCCCTCGACCATGCCATTTGCGATGAGCTCGGCATAGCCCGAAATCGCCGTAAGCGGCGTCTTGAGCTCATGGGTGATATTCGCCGTGAACTCGCGGCGCATACGGTCGTTGTCCGCTAGCACCGCCATTTGGCGCTTGAGTTCCTGGCGCTGCGACTCGATACGCTCAAGCATGGGGACCATCTCGGCATAGGCGTGCTCATAGCTACGGCGTGGGTGATCCAAATCCACCTCTTGCAACGGCGCGATGATGGCACGGGACTCACGGCGCGCCATAAAAAACGAGAGTACTGCACCCGCTGCTGCGATAAGCAGCATCGGCGCCAGCATCGACAGCAAAATCGCCGCAACGCCAGGCTGGGCCTGCGCCAAGCGAACGACCTGGCCGTTATCAAGGGTGACGGCGCGATACAGCATAATCTCGTCGAGTGTAGAGCTTGCGCGCTCCGCGGAACCCGAACCACTCTCAAAGGCCTCGATGACCTCGGGGCGATCGCCATGGTTGGGCAGTGTGGAAGGCGACGCCTCGTTGTCGTAGGCAACAGATCCGTCCTTATTGATCAGCGTGATACGAAGATCCTCGCGATCGAGGCTTCGCAAGAACGGAATGGGCTCCTGCTGCTCGTCGAGGGCGGCAGCAATGAGCTCAGTTTCCTGCGCCAGATTGGCACTCGTGGCATCCGCCAAAGTGTTTTGCACAAAGAACGCACCCAGCACCGTAAACGCCACGATAACCGCCATGGCGCAGACAAAGATCGTCACAAAAACGCGGTGCGACAGCGTATGTTTTCCCTGGGGGGCGAAGACCACGGGTTACTCCTCCGATGCGGTGGCCGCGGTGTCGTCGCCTTCGGCACCATCACCGGCAGAAGGCTCGGCCAGGCGATAACCCACGCCGCGCACGGTCTCGATGGCGCTGGCATGCTCGCCCAGTTTTTGGCGAAGCGTCTGCACGTGCACGTCAACGGTGCGCGAACCGCCGTCGAAGTCCCAGCCCCACACGCTCTGCAGCAACGACTCTCGGGTAAAGACCACGCCGGGCTTGCGCATGAGGTACTCGAGCAGGTCGAACTCGCGCAGGGTGAGCTTAAGCGGCTCGCCGGCAACGGTCACCTCGCGATGGCTGGGCGAAAGCACGATGTCGCCCACGCTGAGCACATCGCTCGCCTGCTTGACCATGCCGCCGCGACGCAGCAGTGCGCGGCAGCGGCTCGCAAGCTCCATGAGCGAAAACGGCTTAGTCAGGTAATCGTCGGCACCGCCATCGAGCGCCATCACCTTGTCGAGTTCGGTGTCCTTGGCGGTAAGCATCATGATGGGCACCGTCGCCGTCAGGCGATCGGCACGCAGGCGGCGCATAATCGCCAAGCCATCGGTGTCGGGCAGCATGATATCGAGCAGCACAGCATCGGGCACCCGTCGCGCCACGGCAGCTTTAAACTCGCCATCGCACGAAAAGCCCTCGGCCTCGATTCCCTGCTTGCGCAGCGCGTAGACCGTCAAATCCCTGATGTTGTCATCGTCCTCGACGTAATAGATCATGTTGAACCCCTTTGCGGCCGATATGACCGCATCTTAACCCTAAAAGCACCTGTAAAAGACAGCGTCAGCCAAAACGCCCCGTCAAATAATCCGCCGTGCGCGGATCGGACGGATTTTTGAAGAGTTGCGCGGTAGGCGCGTGCTCCACCAGCTCACCCAGCAAAAAGAACGCAACCGAATCGGAAATACGCGCGGCCTGCTGCATGTTGTGCGTCACGACCACCAGCGTGCAGGTCTCCTTGAGCTCGCAGGCCAGCTGCTCCACCACCAACGTCGACACAGGGTCGAGTGCCGAAGTCGGCTCGTCCATCAGCAGAATGTCGGGCTGCACGGCAAGTGCGCGGGCGATGCACAGGCGCTGCTGCTGTCCACCCGAAAGACCCAGGCCCGACTCTTTGAGCTTGTCCTTGACCTCGTCCCACAGGGCAGCGCGACGCAGGGAGTCCTCGACCAGCTCATCGAGCACGGCGCGGTCGCGCACACCCATACCGCGAGGACCGTAGGCGACGTTGTCGTAGATGCTCATGGGAAATGGGTTGGGGCGTTGGAACACCATGCCCACGCGCTGGCGCAAACGGCAGATGTCGTAATCGCCCAGGATATCTTGACCATCGAGCGCGATCTTGCCCTCGATGCGGCAATCCTTGATGCCGTCGTTCATGCGGTTAAAGCAGCGCAGCAACGTGGACTTTCCGCAGCCCGAAGGCCCGATGAACGAGGTGATCTGCTTGTCGCGGATCTTGATATTCACGTCCTTGAGCGCATGGTGGTCGCCATAGAACAGGTCGAGGCCCTCGACATCGATGCGCGTCGGCGAGGCGGCAAGATCCTCTGCCGTGGGGCGAGTCGCATCCCCAACCTCGCGCTCATGCGCGGCCTCGGCCTGCGCTTCCATGAGTTCTTCAAGCTCCGTGGGCTCCACAGCCGCAGCAGCCTTCATACCGCACACCTCCATATCGATATCAATTCAGCAGTATCGATAGTAGGAATCGCGGCTCATACGCACGTGAGCACATTGTCAAGTGTTTGTAAGGGCACGCTAGCTATGCGGCGGGCAGCCCGATGGTGAATATCGTGTGTTCGGGCGTCGATTCACATGCAACGGTACCGCCGTGTGCCGCGATGATCTCCTTGGCAATAGCAAGGCCCAAACCGGCACCACCGCGATTGGTCGCACGCGCCGCATCCAGGCGATAGAACTTCTCAAAGATCACCTTGAGCTTAGCCGCAGGGATAGGATCGCCCTGATTGATAAAGCGCACGCGCACGCCGCCATCGTCTTGGCGCCTGGCCTCAATCGTGATAGTCGAGCCCTCATAGCTATAGGCGACGGCGTTTTTCATGATGTTGTTAAACACGCGGGCCATCTTATCGCCATCCACGAGCACCGTCAGGTCCTCGCGAATATCAACCTGGGCTTCCTTATGCTGCTCGTTGAGGATGGGATAGAACTCGTCAGCCACCTGAGCCAGCAGCAACCCCAGATCAACATAGCCGCGCGTGAGCACGATATCGTGGAAGTCAAAGCGCGTGATATCGAAGAACTCTTCGATGAGCGCATCGAGCCGGTGCGCCTTGTCGAGCGCCACGCCCGTAAAGTGCGCACGTTGCTCAACCGGCAGCTCAGGAGCCTCTTGCAGCAGCGAAAGATAGCCCACCACACTGGCAAGCGGGGTGCGTAGGTCATGTGCCAAGTACGTGACCAAATCGTCCTTGCGATGCGACTCGTCACGCAGAGCTTGCTGCACCTTGCGCTCACGGTCACGCACGCGGTTAAGGGCGCCCTCGACCTCCAGGAAGTCGCCGTCGATGTTGTCCCAGGTGTCGGGGTGATCGATCAGGCGATCTTGAATACGAGCGGCCAGCACACAATCGGCATGCTGCTCGCCCTGCTCATAGCCCTGGTAGTACAGGGCGCGGCCGCAAAAGAACAGCACGCACACGGCAAGCGCCAGCACAAAGCCAAGCATGTTGAATACAAAGCCGGCATCGAACAGCACCGGCCCTTCGATGCCGCCGAGTGCCATGGCGCCAATCGCCAACGTCATGGCCCACGCGGCACCGCCAATCACCACGCAGCGGCGCACGATTTCGAATCGATCGATCAGCAAAAAGCCGACAAGCAGCACCGCCAAGATTCCAGCGATGTTATCGATGCCAATCAGCAGCAGGCTCAGCAAAAAGAGCAGCACCGTTGCAAGCGCGCGGTTGTCGACGACCGACCTCACGTATTCAAAGAGTCGATCGGGCACCTCGAATGCCTGCCTATCGTCTTTTGTCATATCCACTTCCCCACCATCAAAGGCGTTATTCGATTATGTAGCCGACGCCCCAGACGTTTTTGATAAAGCGCGGCTTTTGAGCGTCGTCACCGATCTTTTCGCGCAGGTGGCGAATGTGCACCATCACCGTATTGTTGGAGCCGGGCATAAAATCCTCGTTCCACACCGCGCGGAACAGATCCTCCACGGCCACCACACTGCCGCGATGCTCGACCAGATACAGCAAGATGGAATACTCGATGGGCGTGAGGCGCACCGGCGCACCGTCCACCGTTACGGAACGGGCATCGCGGTTGATCTCCAGGCCGTCGAACTGGATGGTCGGCGACTCGGCCGCCTGCGCACGGCTACCGTAGCTGGTGTAGCGGCGAAGCTGAGCATGCACGCGCGCGATGAGCTCAAGCGGACGGAACGGCTTAACCACGTAATCGTCCGCGCCAAGCGAAAGGCCCTCGATCTTGTCTTGCTGGGCATCGCGCGCCGTCAGCATGATCACGGGATAGGTATGGCTGGAACGGATCGTACGCAGCAACTCAAGCCCATCGATATCGGGCAGCATGACATCCAGCAGCGCAAGATCGAACTCCTGCTCCAAGATTGCCTTGGCAGCATCGGCCCCGCTATAGGCGACCTGTACGTCAAAGCCTTCTTTTGTAAGGTAGATACCAACCAAGTCGGCGATGGCCTTTTCGTCATCAACTACCAAAATGCACTCGTTCATGCGTGCTCCTCTCGCGCTCCATTATGCCCGAGGGGACGCATGCCACACACAACAAGCGTGGGTGATTAAGTCGGCCTTAAGCACCCTTGTGCCCGTTCGGGCGCGGATGTGGGCCACGCACGCACGCGATGATCGCCGACACCGGCAAACGATATACTCTAGTTCCAGAAGAGACCATCCCGTCGAAAGCGAAATCTGTGAAGTCCCTCACCTCTTTTGCAAAGCGCTCAGCTCAGCTTGCCGCCGGCTTTGTCTGCGCTATCGCCCTTGCCGCTGGCGTGCCCACCGTCGCCGGCGCCCAAGTACTCACGACCGACAATGTTTGCGGCAAAACCGCCGATGCGCGCGGCATCACGGCCGAAAATCTGCCCGATATCGATGCGACCAATGCGCTCGTCATGGGCAAAGACGGCACCGTCTACTATGGGCGCGGCGCCGATGAGCAGGTTAAAATCGCCTCGATCACCAAGGTCATGACCGCAATCCTAACCGTCGAGAATTGCAAGATGGACGAGAAGGTCACGGTGAGCAACGCCGCAGCCACCGTGGGTAATTCGACCGCCGGCTTGCTCGAAGGTGACGAGCTTACCGTGGAGCAGGCACTGCGCGGCCTGATGATTCCCTCGGGCAACGACGCCGCCGTCGTGCTCGCCGAATATGTGGGCAAGAAGATCGACCCTAAAACCAAAGACGCCGAGGCAACCTTTGTGAAGGCCATGAACGAGCGCGCTAAGAAGCTCGGCTGCACCGGTACGCTTTTTGAAAACCCGCATGGTCTGGACTTTGATGAGTGGGCTGGCGATATGCACTCAACCGCACACGACGTAGCGCTGATGATGCAGGAGGCCATGAAAAACGACACGATCCGCGAGGTCGTAGCGAGCGAGGATTCCTGGATCGAGGTCACGGGCGCCGACGGCACCGACCATTCGCATTCCATGGACACGCATAACTATTTGCTGGGCCAAGATGGCAACATCGGCGGCAAGACCGGCACCACCGACGACGCGGGCTATTGCTTTACGAGCGCCTACAACCGCGACGGCGACGAGATCTACACCGTCGTTTTGAACTCCACCACCACCGACCAGCGCTTTACCGATACCGCAACCCTTGCCAATTGGTACTACGGTCACAAGGTGACGGTCGCAATCGCCAACACACAGGAAAAGACCGCCAACGGCAACCCGCTTATGGCGCGCATTGGTCAAACCGACTGGACGGATAAGACGATCGACACCACACTCGCCGATCCCACGGCGCAAGCGACCGTGTTTTCCCTTGCCGGCGAGGTGACCGAAAAGGTTAGCTACGACGATCTTTCGGGCACGGTGCATGTGGGCGACAAGGTGGGCAGCGTCACGCTCAAGCAGGACGGCACCAAGATCGCCGTCATGGACCTGGTTGCCGACGAGGAAGGGGCAGGGCCGAATCCCATTGAATGGCTACTCGTGAAGCTCGACCGCCTGGGCCGCCGCATCGACAACCGCCCACTCACGGCAGAAAGCGAGACCGTCGCCAAGGCGCCCGAGGTGTAAGGTCGAAGAACAATACACTCGCTGAAAGGAGGCGTCCGAAAGGATGCCTCCTTTTTTGAGGGTTCGAATCCCCAGTTAACATCCTTCTAATTAAAAAAAGGCCCCCAATGGGACCCTTCTTCAAATTCGTACTGGCGGAGAGCTGGGGATTCGAACCCCAGATGCCCTTTTGGGGCATACTCGCTTAGCAGGCGAGCACCTTCGGCCTCTCGGTCAGCTCTCCGTAACAGCCGTTCTATAGTAACCAAACAGCCAAGGATGAGCAAGAGGAATTTTTCTAATTGCCTAGCAGCCTTTCCTCCTTGAAAGCTTCGCCTACCCCAGCGAGCGGTTGAGAGAGCCGAGCTCGTCATTGCCCATGGTGCGCCACATTTGGAAGATGCAACCGCGTGCCAGGAAAAAGAAACCGTTGTCGACCAGTTGCACAGCGGCATCGGCAAGCTGATTCGTCACGGCGGGCACTGGCGGCAGCTCGAGTCCAGCCTTGCGGATGGTCTCGACCGCTTCCTCGAACGTCGGAGGCTCGCTGACGCCCATCTCGTTCATAAGACCCTGCATTTCTTCCAGCGCGCTGCTGCCCGACTCCTCGCCGCGCGGCACCAGACGGTAGCAAGCCAGCGCCAGGTCGAGCTGATCGCAATTCCAATAGGCAAACGCCAAGCGATAGAACAGGTAGCCGATTGCAGAACGATCGCTGGCAATACGTAGGCCGTGGCGCGCCACCTCGATAATCTCGTCAAAGCGCTCCAGACGCGCAAGCACGTTGATGAGCGCAAAGTGCGATTGCATGGACGAGCGCGCCAGATCGTAAAGATGGCGCACCTCGGGCAGCGCTCGTTCAAAGTCCTCTTGCTCGGCGTAAAAGCTGCAAATCTCGTGCTGGGCAAAGTACAGCGCATCGGGCGCACGAAGGATTCGCACAGAGCGGTCTTCTTCCAACACCGGTAGCACCATGCGTACCAGCTGGTTATCACAAAACTGCGTTTGAACCGGACCTGTCGCCAAAAGCTCGGCGACGGCGCACTTAGCCTCCAACTCCTCGACAAGACGGGAAAAACCTTCAAAAGCACCTGTACGGTCGACTTTTGCCTGCTCGCGCAATTCAACAACACGGGCCACGTATGGGTCATCGTCCTCTTCCATGACCTCCAACTCGTCAGCCGTATCGGCAAGCAGCAGATCGCGCAGCGCCGGCGGCAGCGTGCGATGGTCATCACGCGGACGAGCATGAACCTCCGCCGGCTCAATCGTCTCCGGAGCGGTTGACTCATACGCCTCAAGCACACGCTTGCACGGCATATCGTCCATGTCCATGCTCTCAAGATCCTTGGCGACAGGCACGCAATCGGCCAGATAGGCCGCGCGCCCAAAGAAATACGTTGCGACAACGCACTCGCCCTGCTCACTGTCGGGAGCAGCAATCTGCACATAGCAGCGCGTGATGCAGGTGCCCGCGGCAAAACACGCTGCCGCAAGCGTGAGCGCCACGCGCGCATCGTGCTCCGCGGCCCAGATCGTGCGCGTGTCCTCGTCCAGCTCGTGCCAGGCGTCATCTTGAGCGTCGTATTCACGTTGCGGCATGGCATCAACGACAGACTGCCCAAACCGAACGAGCATAATCCCCTCGGCAACGTTTGCCCGATAGGTATAGTCGAGCCGCGTGACCACGTTAAGCGCCTCGACAATACGCGCGAAGCGGGTACGCACATCCCACTCACCGCCCGGCTGGCAAGCCACCGTACCCGGTTTGCCCCACGGGTTATCGCTCGAGGCCGTATCAAGCAGTCGGGGAACATCGTTGGTCGTCTTGGCGATATGCCACGCATCAAAGAGCGCGCAGCCCTCAAGGCTCGGCGAGGATGCCGCAGGGACCAATCCGGCCCCGATGTGCTCAAGGATGCCGGAGAGACGGTTAAGACGGCACTCGATGGCAAGCAGCATGTCAATCTCGTCCTGGTCCAGCAGGCTGCGATCAAAATTGAGATAGAAAAGCTTTGAGCGATCGATGCGAGCCAGGCTCATCTCGGACTTAGCGGCGATGGTGCGCAAGCGAGGCAAGTCAATTTCACTCATAAGGGCGGCGGCATAGCGCTCGATACCGCTCGGATTCTCGGCATGGTCAACGCGGTAGAGCAGCGTCTCGATAGCGTCAGGTAGCGGTGTCGTGTTAAAGCCCAAAAACACCTCGACCGGCTCGGGCAGCTTTACGAGCTTGATCTTGTCGACAACGTTTTGCATACCCTCGTCGAGTCCGTCGGCGTCCGCCGTGCTCGCAATGGTATTTTCGGAGTCAGCGAATATCACGTAGCGCAGGAACATCGATGCCATGAACTCACCGTAAGGAAGGGAGCGGGTCGAATTCCATGTCTCGTGATCGGACTGCTCGCGCATGGGACCTTCGGGAGAGCCGACGGTTCGCGCGCACGCGCGCATCGTGCCGTTTGCTCCCCTCACCATAATCTCACCAATACCGGAGTCCGACTCGTCAAGGACCAGTTCCATGTCGGGATCGTTGGGCAGCGGAGCCTCGCTGACGGGGCGGTCCACCTTGTACACCTCGCCCGAAACGCTTACGTAGCCCAAAAGCGACACATGGCTTTTGCCAACGAATTCGACGACATAACAAGATTCATGCTGATCCTCGCCAAAGAGTTTCCAGACCACGCCATATGAGCGTCCCGCAGGCTGCTCGGGCATCGCCGGAAAGCGCTTCTTGGGATCGAGAAACCTGAGCTTGTATGTCGGACGCTCTGCCACGGAATATCACCCTGATCGGTCGCTTGAAGAAGGAGTGGTCGCGAATAAGTCGCGACATCTACTCGGAATCTTACACGAGTCGACAGGAAATCGTCCGCTTTACGCCCGCGCCTCGACCGAGGTTCGAATCAATGCGGTGTTTACGTAAAAGAAAAGCCCCCGTTGCCGGGAGCTTTAATCTCAAATGGTGCGGCGTATAGGATTCCGCGCATCCGCTGCGCGGATCCGCACCGGCTTCGCCCGCCTGCCGGCGCGCTCGCCCGCGGGCTAAAACGCTCCGCGTTTTCTTGACGCCCGCGCCTCGACCGAGGTTCGAATCCATGCGGTGTTGCCATAAAAGAAAAGCCCCCGTTGCCGGAGGCTTTCAATTTCAATTGGTGCGGCGTATAGGATTCGAACCTATGACGTTCTGATTCGTAGTCAGACCCTCTATCCAGCTGAGGTAACGCCGCGACTTGTTGATTATTATGCACAGGGACTGAATAATGGTCAAGCATTTTTTCAAAAAAAGTTATCGAATTTGATTTTTAATCATTTGGAGGGCTTGGCGCGATCTTCGACGCATCGCGATATAAGAAAAGCCCCCGTCGCCGGGAGCTTTAAAGCCAATTGGTGCGGCGTATAGGATTCCGCGCATCCGCTGCGCGGATCCGCACCGGCTTCGCCCGCCTGCCGGCGGACTCGCCCGCTCGCTAAAAACGCTCCGCGTTTTCTTGACGCTCGCGCCTCGAACGAGGTTCGAATCTCCGCAATGCCCCCGTAAAGGAAAAGCCCCCGTTTCCGGAGGCTTAAAACTCAATTGGTGCGGCGTATAGGATTCGAACCTATGACGTTCTGATTCGTAGTCAGA
>CAUBMI010000008.1 GCA_958436995.1 uncultured Collinsella sp. | reverse complement strand
TCGCGCCCCAAGCCAGACTGCTTCGCCTTTTCCTCACGGCATCGCCGTGGCGTTATCTCCTTGTGAACCCCGAGGAGTGCGCTTCCCTTTCGAATGCAAGAAACAGGCGCGCTATCCCTTTGCGGACGAGCGCGCTTTTCTTTCGCTTGTGCCGATAAGCAACTGTCGCCGGGGGACCGGCAAACCGAGGAAAGGGAAAACCATGTCCGACCAGATGTCACGCCGCGGCTTCATGGGCGCCGCAGCAACCGGAGCCGTCGCGCTTGCCGGATTCGCGCTCGCGGGCTGCTCCAGCACCTCCGCGAGTCCCGAGAAATCGAGCGAAAAGGAGAAGGCCGTGAAGCCGGTCATTCTCGTCACGAGCTTCGGCACGAGCTACAACGACTCGCGCCACATCACCATCGGCGCCATCGAAGACGCTATCCGCGAGAAGTACTGGCAGGACTACGACATCCGCCGCGCCTTCACCGCGCAGATCATCATCGACAAGCTGAAGAAGCGCGACGGCATCACGATCGACAACATGACCGAGGCGCTCGACCGCTGCGTGGAAGACGGCGTGAAGGAAATCGTCGTGCAGCCGACGCATCTCATGGCTGGCCTGGAATACGCCGACGTGAAAGACGAGCTCGACAAGTACGCCGACAAGTTCGACAAGATCTCGCTCGGCGACCCGCTGCTCACCTCCGACGACGACTACAAGAAGGTGGCCGCAGCCATTAAGGAGAACATGGCGTCCTTCGACGACGGCAAGACGGCGCTATGCCTCATGGGCCACGGCACCGAAGCCGATTCCAACGCCGACTATGCCAAGATGCAGGAAGTGTTCAAGAACGAGGGCTTGACGCAGTTCTTCGTCGGCACCGTCGAGGCTGAACCGACCTGCGAGGATGTTATCGCCGCCGCGAGCGCCGCAGGGTACAAGAAGGCCGTGCTCGCGCCGTTCATGGTGGTCGCGGGCGACCACGCGAACAACGACATGGCAGACGAGACCGACCCCGACAGCTGGGCTGCGAAGTTCGTGGCCGCCGGCTTCGAAGTGACGTGCCTGCTCCAGGGTCTGGGACAGAACGCCGCGGTCGACGACATCTACGTCTCGCACGTGGACGACGCCATCGCCAAGCTGTAAACTCGCCGCGCACGGGAGCGCCGGTCGCGTCCCCGTGCAACGGGCATGCGCCTTCCCCGACCGACGGCGCATGCCCGTTGCATTCGCATCCCGCCCGCCCACCGCACGGCGCGGGCGGTAGAAGCGATTGAAAGGAATCCCTCCATGTTGAAGAAAACCCTCGTCTTCGCCCTGTCGGCGGCGCTTCTCGCGTTCTCGCTCGCCGGCTGCGCCGGAAATTCAAGCGACAGCGCAAAGGCAAGCAATACCGATTCCCAGGAAAAGACCGAGCAGGCGGCCGATGCGACCGAGGGCGCAAGCGCTGCCCCCATCACCGCCGACAAGGTGGCCGACGGCACCTATCCGATCACCGTAGATTCCAGCTCGAACATGTTCAGGATTGTGGACGCCCAGCTCATCGTGGAAAACGGCTCCATGCACTGCGTGATGACGCTTTCCGGCACGGGCTACGGCAAGCTCTTCATGGGCACGGGCGACGAGGCTGCCGCCGCGAGCGAGGCCGACTTCATCCCCTATGTGGAAAACGCGGAAGGCAAGTACACCTACGACGTGCCCGTTGATGCGCTCGACGAGGACACCGCCTGTGCCGCGTGGAGTATTAGAAAAGAGCAGTGGTACGACCGCACGCTTGTGTTCGAATCCGCCGGCGTCGATCTGCGCGCCGACGCACTGAAGTAACGCCATGCGGTCGATTCTCCCCAAGGGGGAAAACAGGAAGCGCCACAGCATCGCGGCGCGCGCGATCACCTGCGTTCTCGTCGCCCTGCTCGCGCTTCCCTTCGCGGGGTGCAGTGCGAGCCCGAACGCGACCGGTGGCACGGCGGGCTCTCAGGAATACACTGTGAGTGTCTCGCTTTCCGGTGGGTCAGGGCGCGCAAGCATCGCCTCACCCACCACAATTGTGAAGGATGGCGACACCTACACCGCGACCATCACCTGGTCGAGTTCGAACTACGACAAGATGACCGTCGACGGCGTGGACTACGCGCCCGTAAACGACGGCGGCAACTCCACGTTCGAGATACCCGTCACGCTCGACGAGGACATCGCCGTGTCGGCCGAGACCGTCGCCATGTCGACGCCGCACACCATCGACTACACGATCCACTTCGACTCATCCACCATGAAGGAGAAATCGGGCGACGATGCAAGCGGCGGCTCCCCTGCAGGAACGGCTTCAAGCGCCGCGGCCGACTTCCACAACGCCGATTTGGGCTGCGGCTGGGAGCCGACGGGGGCGCTTCAGCTTGAATACGCCGAGCACTTCACTGTCGACGAGTTCGAAGGCGGTCTGCGGCTTATCTGCGTTTCGAATGGGGAGCGTTTCCTCGTGGTGCCGCAAGATGCGAAGGTACCTGATGGGTTGAGCTCCGACATCGCGGTCATAAGGCGCCCCGCCGACAAGGTGTACCTCGTGTCGTCGGCGACGATGTGCCTGGTCGACGCGCTCGATGCGAACGACAATATCATCATGTCGGGCACGAAGGCCGACGATTGCTCGGTCGCAGGCTTCAAAAGCGCGCTCGAAAGTGGGGCGATCGCCTACGGCGGCAAGTACAGCGCGCCCGACTACGAGCGAATATCGGCCTCGGGCTGCACGCTCGCCATCGAGAACACCATGATCAACCACACGCCCGATGTGAAGGAAAAGCTGCAGAAGCTCGGGCTCGTCGTGCTCACCGAACAGTCGTCGAGCGAGCCCGAAGCACTCGGGCGCGTCGAGTGGATTAAGCTTTTCGGCGTCCTGTTCGACAAGGAAGACGAGGCCGCGCACCTGTTCAACGAGCAGAAGGCCCGCGTCGAGCAAACGTCGGGGCTCGCGTCGTCAGGTAAAACCGTGGCGTATTTCTACATTAACTCGAACGGGGCCGCCGTCACGCGGCGGGCGGGCGACTACGTGGCGCAGATGATCGAGCTTGCAGGCGGCAGTTATGCGCTCGATGACGCGCAGACGGCGTCGACGTCAGGTTCGTCAGTAACGCTCGAAATGGAGCGCTTCTACGCGACGGCGAAGGATGCCGACATCATCGTCTACAACGGCACCATCGACGAATCGGTTGCCACCTTGAACGACTTCGTAGGCAAAAACGCGCTATTGTCGCAGTTCAAAGCCGTGAAGAACGGCAACGTCTGGGTCACAAGCGCCGACATGTACCAGCAGATGACTTCTACCGCCGACATTATCGACGAGCTGCACGGGGCGTTCACCGGCGATGACGCGAGCGACTTCCATTATCTGAGGAAGCTCGGTTAGCGCCATGAGAAGCCGGCTTTCCATGGCATACGACGAATCGGGGCGCGCCGCGCGGTGTCGCGTCGTGACGGCGCTGCTCGCTGTTGCCCTCATCGTGCTCGTCGGGGCCAACCTGTGCATCGGGAGCGTGCTCGTGCCCGCAGACCACATCCCCGGCATCCTTTCGGGCGGCGCGGCCAATTCCATGGAAAGCCAGGTCATCTGGGAGATTCGCCTGCCGCGCGTGCTTTCAGCCGTGCTTCTCGGCGGGGCACTTTCGCTTTCCGGGTTCCTGCTGCAGACGTTTTTCAACAACCCCATCGCCGACCCGTTCATCTTGGGCGTCTCCTCGGGCGCAAAGTTCGTCGTCGCGCTTACGATGATCGTACTTCTAGGCGCGAACATGGCCATGTCTTCGCCGGCCATGGTGGCCGCAGCGTTTCTGGGCTCGCTTATCACCATCGGCTTCGTGCTCCTCATCGCACGGCGCATAAGTTCCATGGCCATGCTCATCGTGGCGGGCGTCATGGTGGGATACATCTGCTCGGCGGCGACGAACTTCCTCATCGCCTTCGCCGACGACCAGTCCATCGTGAACCTGCACAACTGGTCTTTGGGTAGCTTCTCGGGTTCGAGCTGGGACGACATCGCGGTCATCGCGGTCGTGGTGATCACCGTGAGCGCATGCGTATTCGCGATATCGAAGCCCCTTTCCGCCTTCCAGCTGGGAGAAGCCTACGCGAAAAGCGTCGGCGTGAACGTCGAACGCTTCCGCGTGGTGCTCGTCCTTCTAGCGAGCATGCTCTCCGCCTGCGTGACCGCGTTCGCTGGTCCGGTGTCGTTCGTAGGCATCGCGGTTCCGCATCTCGTGAAGTCGGCGCTAAAGTCGTCGAAGCCCATCCGCGTGATTCCTGCGTGCTTCTTGGGAGGCGCCATCTTCTGCGCGGGCTGCGATTTGATCGCGCGCACGCTGTTCTCTCCCGTCGAGCTTTCCATCAGCGCCGTCACCGCCATCTTCGGCGCTCCGGTGGTTATCGCGCTCATGTTGAAGAAGCGGGTGAGGTAGATGGGGGAATTCGTGCCGCGGCCCAAAACGCTCGGAGGGGACATTCCATGCTTAGACAGTCCTGAGCTCGCACGAAAGCGCCAGAAGGCACTTTCGGCTCGTGCGGAACTGCGCGCGGAACGCCTCCTCCGAGCGGAGCCGAACCTCGAAACTACGGTCGAAACGCAGGCTGACGGAGCGCCGCTTTTCCACATAAGCGACCTGTCGGCGGGCTACGACAAGAAGGTCGTAGTCGAAGGCGTCGATCTGGAGGTTCGCGCGGGCGACGTCGTGGCGCTCATCGGGCCGAACGGCTCGGGCAAGTCGACCATCTTGAAAACCATCACACGCCATCTGGCACCGCTTGCCGGCGCGGTCGAGCTCGACGGGCGGGAGATTTCCCGATGGAAGACGGCGGAGTTTGCAAGGAACCTTGCCGTTATGCTGACAGATCGCCCCCGGACCGAGCTCCTCACCTGCCGCGATGTCGTAGAGGCGGGAAGGCACCCCTACACCGGGCGAATGGGCACACTCTCGCCCGACGACCATAGTCGGGTCGACGAGGCCATGAAAACCGCACATGTGGAAGAGCTCGCCGAGCGCGACTTCATGCAGATAAGCGACGGGCAACGCCAGCGCGTCATGCTCGCACGCGCCATCGCGCAGGATCCGCGTGTGCTCGTGCTCGACGAGCCCACGTCATATCTCGATATCCGCTACCAGATCGACCTGCTGCGAATACTTCGCCACCTTGCGAAATCGCGGAATGTGGCTGTCATCATGTCCATCCACGAACTCGAGCTCGCGCAGAAAAGCGCCGACAAGGTGATTTGCGTGAAGGACGGCCGGGTCTTCCGCGCCGGCGCACCCGAGGACATATTCACGCGCGAGACGATTGGCGAGCTCTACGGCCTTCAACATGGCACCTTCAACGAGCGCTTCGGCAGCGTGGAAATTGGACGCCCGCACGGCGATGCGCACACGTTCGTCATCGCCGGCGCAGGTACGGGGTCGGCTGTGTTTCGCCAGCTCATCCGGCAGGGCAAGGCGTTCTATACGGGCGTTCTGCACGAAGGGGACATCGACTGCGAGCTCGCGCGCGACCTGGCGGCGGAATGCGTGGCCGAGCGCGCCTTCGAGCCGATCGGGGATAGAACCATAGCCCGCGCCAAAGAGCTCCTCGTCCACTGCGCGCGCCTTATCGTGTGTCCCGCCGCCTTCGGCACCATAAACGCCCGCAACGCAGAGCTCGTAGAGTTCGCACGCTCGCACGGTATCGAGGTCATGCGAGCGTGCGAAGGCGCATCGGAGGATTCCCAATTGGGGTGGAAAGGATAAACTGGACTTTCTTTTAAGGATCCTCAGGCTACAGCTCCTACGCCGGCGAGGTCTACAAGGCGCCGGAGAACCTCGTAAACAGGAATTTCCACGCCGACGAGCCCAACCTGCTGTGGCTCACCGACATCACCGAGTTCAGGCTCCCGGGCGGCGAGAAGGTCTACCTGAGCCCGGTCATCGACTGCTTCGGCGGGATGCTCGTCGCCTGATCGATCGGGCTGCACCCCGACAAGCGCCTCACGAACTCGAGCCTGCGCCTAATCCAAGCGAGATTCCAGACTCGACAGGCCATTGAGAGTCAGGTCGTTGGCGACCTCCGAGACGCGCTCGATAGGAACCAAGCCGTCAGACAGCGCCCATGTGCGATAGATTCCGATAATACCCGACAGCAAAAACGCCAGATAGTAGTCGAACATCTCGTCCTTGAGACCTTGGGGCAGCAGATCGCGCTCGGCAATCTCATGCTCGAGCGGCACGCGCAAACGCGTCATAAAATCGTCGAGCGGGATGTTTTCAATCAGCTGGCGATTGAGCACGAGGTTATTGCAAAGTGCCTCGTTGATGGTCTTAAAGAAGGTAGCCGCCGCTCCAAGGGCGCGCTCGTTGGGGTCACTGCCCATAGTGGAAAGCGTCTTTTCGACCGAGTCGACGATCATCTCGACCACATCGGCGGCGATGGCATCGAGCAAGCCATCAACCGTACCAAAGTGCACGTAGAAGGTTTTACGGTCGACATTGGCCTCGCGCGCGATGGCACTCACCGTAATGTCTGCCAGCGGCTTTTCCATGAGCAAGCGCTCAAAAGCGGAAAGGATGGCATTGCGGCTGCGAACGATACGGCGATCAATACGCGGTTTACTGGTGGCCATGGGTGTGTCCCTTCGATATGCGAGCATTCATCAACAGATGAGAGATAATCTACGTAAGAGGATTATCCCCCATACAGCTCAAATATGCCCCGCATCATGAAGAACGCACGACTGCCCTACCGCGACTTAGGGTGCTTCTTCTTATTGAGCGCCGACGGAGATACGCGGATACCGTCGCCCGTCTGGCGCACATAGGCTTTATGAGCCGGCTTAGCGGTCCCAGAAGCCTTCTGAGCGTGCTTCCTGGGATCAACGGTAACAGCATTCGTGGGGTGCGGCTTAGTGGGCGCAGAGGGCGTCTGAGGCTCGCGGCCGAGCTTGCGCATCACGCGATCCCAGCGCGCATGGATACTCTCGTTGTGGGCGCTCTTAAGGCCCAGCAGGGGCGCAGCCAAAATGGTCGGCGCGATAAACGTAATGAGACGCCACAGCAGATAGCCGGCGGTCGAAGCCGACCCAAAGAAATGACCCAAGAACAAAGCAAAGCCGCCCTCAGCGCCACCAGTTCCACCGGGCAAGGGAACCGCAGAGCTCAGCAGCTGGACAAAGGCGCTCGCGGCCATGACCGAGAAAAAGTCGACCTCGTGGTGGCCAAAGGCGAGCATCAGAAAATACGGCACCAGATAGAAAAACGCGAGCTGCAGCATGGTGATAAACACGGTGAGCAGCATGGAAGAAAAATGTCCGGCCGAAAGCTTGAACTTCTCGGAGAAGGAGTAGATCTCGCCATCGACAAACGAGCGCCATCCATCGATCTTAGTGGCCGAGACACCCATGCGCTCGAGCCAATTGATGATGCAATGGGCGACGCGCGTGACGGTCTTAGGCATGAGCGCGACGGCGAAGATGCCGAGCAGGATGCAGCAGTGACCGCCAAAACTAAAGACGCACAGCAGCGTCATATCGCCATAGCGCTCGGCAAAAAACGGCATGCGAGCAAGCAATAGGATAGCGCCCCAGGCAACGAGGCCAAACTGATACACAATAAATCGGGTGAACTGCGTGGCACCCGCTTCGCCCACGTTTTGGCCCGCTTTGGTCAGGCGGTAGATCTGGGCAGGCGTAGAGCCCATCATCATGGGCGTCAGGTTGCCAAAGAAGATGCCACTCGCCTCGACCGAGATCAGGTCGCGAATGCCGACGGGTGAATTGGGGTCGAGCCAGACGGCGATCGCATAGGCCACAATGCCAAAGAACAGATACATAAACATGCAAAGACACGCGACAACGAGCCAGGGCGCCTGGACGCTCGACATAGCAGCCCAGAACTGCCCCATCTGCCCGGTTACCACCAGATAGACGATATAACCCACCAGCACAACGCCGATAAAAATGGCGCCGCGGCGTGCGCTCTTATTGTCATCGCCGCCCGAGGCCTCAACCTCGACCTGGGGCTTGGACGTATGCTGAGAGGACTCCGTCATGAGACTCCTTCTAACAGTCAAAATATCTTGGTTATTGTACCCGTAAGGGTCATAAGCAGAACGCAAAGCTCTTGTTCAAACGGGAATGACAGACGGTTGTTTGAAAATAAAAACCCGGGCTTCCATAGGAAGTCCGGGTATCAGATACGTGGTAGCCCGTACCAGATTCGAACTGGTGATCTCCGCCTTGAGAGGGCGGCGTCCTAAACCGCTAGACGAACGGGCCATAAGCCTCAGCAGAAAAAAAGTGGTAGCCCGTACCAGATTCGAACTGGTGATCTCCGCCTTGAGAGGGCGGCGTCCTAAACCGCTAGACGAACGGGCCACATGACATCTGCACTGCCGTGCTGCGAGGAAATATATTACGGGACAAAAAACATCAGCGCAAGAAGAAATTCCAAATTGCCGAAAAAATTGTCGGCAGGTTATGGAACGCGCAGGTAAACTGGGTAGCTAATTCAAGTTGAGATGGACCAAAAGAGCTTCGCGCTCGTTGGGAATGTTGTCTTCGATCACGGCGACGAGGGCGGAGTTGAGAAGCTGACCCAGTTCCGGCCCGGGCTTGACTCCGGCACGGATTAGGTCGCCGCCGTTGATGGCGAGCATCTTGAGCGTATAGGGCTCCCCCGCCTCCAGCAGCTCGTGCGCCAGCGCGCGCATCTCCTCAATCGTCTCGACGTAATAGAAGCATGATGGCGCCTTGCCCAGCGTATCGGCACGCTTAAGGTCCATAAGCTCGTCAATCAGGCGGGCCGTGTCGACGCCCTCACCCGAAAGCGCGCGCATCATATTGAGCAGGCAGGAGCGCTCGGGGCGCAGCGGCTTGTCATGGTATTTGATCAGTAGGCACACATCGCGCACCAAATCGTGCGAGAGCGCCAGGCGATCCATGATGACACGCGCCTTCTTGGCGCCGAGCTCGGGATGACCGTAGAAGTGGCCGCTGCCGTCGTGATCGACCGTAAAGCACTCGGGTTTGGAAACGTCGTGCAAAAACGCCGCCCACATAAGGCTCGACGAGGGCGCGACGCCGTCGCACAGCGCCAGCTCCCCTGCCACCGTCAGCACGCGGGCGATATGCTCGTAGACGTTAAACGCATGATAGACGCTGCGTTGATCAAACCCGCGAGCGGACGCGAGCTCGGGCACGGCGGCGCAAACAAGCTCGGGGTAGCGCAGCATGGCGTCTCCCCCGTGGCCGGTCGAAAGGATGCCCTCAAGCTCAATACCCACGCGCTCGCGCGCCACGGCATCGAGCAGCGGCGCGCACTCGGCAAGGGCACGCTTGGTCTCGGGCTCAATCACAAAGTCTAGGCGGCAGGCAAAGCGCACCGCGCGCAACATGCGCAGGGCATCCTCGTTAAAGCGGCGCTTAGGATCACCGACGGCGCGAATCAGCTTGCGGTCTAGGTCGCCCTGGCCATCGTAGCGGTCGACAAGGCCGCGCTCGGGATGCCACGCCATGGCATTGACGGTAAAGTCGCGGCGCGCCAGATCGTCCTCAAGCGAAGCGGCGCGCTGCACACTTTGAGGATGACGACCGTCGGTATAGAAGCCGTCCAGGCGATAGGTGGTGACCTCAATGCGCTCGCCATCGCAAATAGCCGTAATGCCGCCAAATTTAATGCCCGACTCAACTACGGCAATATCAGCCGCTTCGAGCGCCTCTTTGGACTCCTGCCACAGGCCGCTGCAGCACATGTCAACATCGTGGCTGGGGCGTCCCATCAGGGCATCACGTACCCAACCGCCCACGTACCAAGCCTCAAGACCTGCTGCCTCAAGCGCACGCAGGACACGGATAGAGGCATCGGTCGGCTGCGTACCGTTGAGCGAAACATTGCACATGCCTATGGCCTCCTGCGACTATCAAATTGGCTATCGATTGCGTCTGCAAGAAGTCTAGCAAGAAACAGCCTCCACTGCACACGCAAGTCCGATAAACAAAAACGCATCCGTCCTGGTCTAAGACGGATGCGAAATAATTGAACTATTCAGGCAAGGTGCCGGAACTAGCAAACCTGACGGATTGCAATACCCTTCTGATACTCATCGACCTTGGCAAAATCGCCCAGACCCGGGCACTCGACCACGTTGGCGCCGGTGGCCATCGAGAGGCGCAGGGCATCCTCGACGCGCTCGGGGGCGTCGTGCCACACGGAAAGGAAGGCGGCCAGCGAGGAGTCGCCCGCGCAGACGGTCGACAGCAGCTTGACGTCGAAGGTGCGGTTGGCAAACCAGATGTGCTCGCCGTTGGAGAAGTACGCGCCGTCGCCGCCGAGCGTCAGCAGTACATTCTTAGCGCCCTTGGCGTGCAGCTCGGCCATGGCGCCCTTGACGGACTCGTCGTCGCCACCGCTCACCTTAATGCCAAAGATGTCGAGCAGCTCGTCGTCGTTAGGCTTAATGAGCAACGGCTCCATAGCAATGAGGTCGGCCAGCTGATGGCTCGAGATATCGAGCACGAACTCGGCGCCCTTCGCCTTCACGCGACGCAGGACCTCTGCCAGGAAGCTCTCGGAGGTGTTGGGGGGCAGCGAGCCGCTGATAACCAGGCAGGTCATGTCATCGAGCGAATCGATAAGCTCAAACATCTCCTGCTCGTTGGCAGCGTTGATGGCGGCACCGGCATTGACCATGTTGTACTCGGTGTCGGGACCGGCGTTGAGGAACACGTTGACACGCGTGATGCCGTCAGTCCATACGGGCTTGACGGGCACGCCAAGGGCCTCGGCGCCCTTAACGATAAACTCTCCCGAGAAGCCGGCGAAGAAGCCCAGGATCGTGGTGTCGACGCCGTAGTGGTCGAGCGTAAAAGAGACGTTGAGACCCTTGCCGTTGGGGGTGTAGACAGCGTTACGGGTGCGAGTGACGGTGTTGGCGGACAGGCCATCACAGGAGATATTGTAGTCAATAGCGGGATTTGCAGTGAGCGTATAAATCATGAATGTTCCTTTCACGAAGCAACGTGTTAATGAAAGTATATTCCACACATCGGTAAAAGGCTAGGACAACTCGGTAAACGGTGTGGAAGCGATGAAGTACGGCAGAACATGTCTCCCCCATGGCAGAACAAAAAAGGCGCCCCGGTCGAAACCGGGACGCCGTATGCGCACGAGTTTGTCGCGTTTCGCTTACTTGTGATCGAGCTTGCGGACAGCAACGCGCTTGCTGTACTCGTCGACGTGACCAAAGTCGCCGATGCCGACGGACTCAGCAACGTTGGCGCCGGTGGCCATAGCGAGCTTCATGGCCTCCTCGACGTTGTCGCGATCCCTGTACCACTTGTGCAGGAACGCAGCGAGGGTGCAGTCGCCGGCGCAGACGGAAGAGACAAGCTTGATGTTGAACTCACGCTTGGCATACCAGATGTCCTCGCCGTTGGAGAAGTAAGCGTCACCGCGGCTACCACGGGTGAGCAGCACGTTCTGGACGCCGGCCTCGTGAGCCAGCTTCATGGCAACGCGGACCTCGTCGTCGGTGTCGACCGGCACGCCGAAGATAGCCTTCATCTCGTGATGGTTCGGCTTAATGAGCAGCGGCTTCTTGTGAGCGAGCTCCTTGAGCTTGTCGGAGGACAGGTCCAGGACGACGTCAGCGCCACGGGCCTGAGCGTGCTCCATGACCTTTGCCAGGAAGTCAGGCGTAGCTTTGGGAGGCACGGAGCCAGAGACGATCAGGCACTCAAGATCGCCCGCGGTGTCCAGGATGTTGTAGAGCTCCTCCTGGTGCTGCGGCGTGATCGGAGCACCGGGGTTCAGGATGCCGTACTCGTGCTGGCCATCGTTGACGTAGGTGTTGATACGCGTGATGCCGTCGGTCCAGACCGGGCGGCACAGGCAACCCAGGTTCATGACCTCCTCGACGATGAACTTGCCCGTGAAGCCGGCGAAGAAACCGAGCGCGACGGTGTCGACGCCCATCTTCTTAAAGGCGAAGGACACGTCGAGGCCCTTGCCGTTAGCCGTGTAGCTGGCCGAGCCGGTGCGGACGTTCTCGTCGGGCTCGAGCGGAGAGCTCGAAACCGTCATGTCGACAGCCGGGTTAGCGGTTAGCGTGTAGAACATTTACAGTACCCCCTGTATATGTGAGGGCCGCGTGGCCGGCCCATTCCAACCACGCGGTTACCTCTGATACCAAATTAGCGAGCTGCGGACTCGAGCAGTGCCTTGACCTCGGCAGCGGTGTTGCAGGCGAGCGCCTTCTCGGCGAGCTCGTCGCACTCGGCCTTGGTCCACTGGCTGATGGTCTTGCGGGCGCGCAGGATGGACGGAGCGCTCATCGAGAACTCCTCCAGGCCCCAGCTGATCAGCAGCGGCTCGAGCAACGGATCGGCAGCGGCCTCGCCGCACATACCGACCATGATGCCGGCCTTCACGCCGCTCTCGATGATGTTCTTGAGCGAGCGGAGCACGGCGGGATAGTAAACCTGGTACAGGTTGGAGATGGTGTCGTTGCCACGGTCGGCGCACATGGTGTAGCCGATCAGGTCGTTGGTGCCGATGGAGAAGAAGTCGGCGACCTCGGCCAGGCGGTCAGCGAGCAGCGAGGCTGCAGGCGTCTCGACCATGATGCCGACCTCGATGTTCTCGTTGAACTTGCGACCCTCTTCGGTCAGCTCGGTCTTGCACTGCTCGACGAGCTCCTTGACAGCCAAGACTTCCTCGACGCAGGTGACGAGCGGGATCATAATCTTGACGTCACCGAAGGCGCTGGCGCGCAGCAGGGCGCGGAGCTGGACCTTGTACTGGTCGGGGTTGGCCAGGCAGTAACGCACGGCGCGGAAGCCCATGAAGGGGTTCTCTTCCTTGACCATGTGCAGGTACGGAATCTCCTTGTCGCCACCCACATCGAGCGTGCGGATGATGACCGGAGCGCCCTTGAGCGCGCTGGCGACCTTACGGTAGGCGTTGAACTGCTCCTCCTCGGAAGGAAGCTCAGCAGAGTCCATGAACAGGAACTCGGAACGGAACAGGCCGATAGCCTCGGCATCGTGATCGAGCGCGTTGGGCACGTCATCGGGGTTGCCGATGTTGCAGGCAATAATCTTCTTGATGCCGTCGGCAGTCACGGACGGCTTGCCGCGGAAGGCCTCGAGAGCCGCCTTCTCGGCAGCGAAAGCCTCGGCCTTGGCAGTGTAAGCGGCGAGCGTCTCCTCATCGGGATCGGCCTCGACGATACCCTTGCCACCGTCGACGACAACGGTCATGCCGTTGCGCAGTGCGGTGCAGCTGTTAGAGACCGAAAGGACAGCCGGGATCTCGAGGGCGCGCGCGATGATCGCGGAGTGCGACGTGCGGCCACCAGTCTCGGTGACGATACCGGCAACGTGGGCCTTATCGATCGTGGCGGTCATGGACGGCGTGAGGTCGTGCACGACAACGACGGTGTTCTCGGGCAGGACGGAAAGGTCGACGACCTCCTTGCCCAGCAGCTCGGCCAGAATACCGGTGCGGATGTCGGCGATGTCGGCCGCGCGCAGACGGAACATCTCATCGTCCATGGACAGGAACATGTTCTCGAACATGGTCGAGGTGTCCATGAGCGCCTGCTCGGCGCAGGTGCCGCCGTCAATGGCGGCGTTGATGGCGTCGGTCATGCCCGGATCCTGAGCCAGGACAATGTGTCCGCTCATGATCTCGGCCTCGGCCTCGCCCACCGTCTCCTTCATGTGGTCGGCCTGAGCCTGGGTCTTCTCGCAGAAGACCGAAAGAGCGGTCTGATAGCGCTCCTTCTCTGCTGCCGAATCAGCAACCTCGTGCGGCTCAAACGTCAAGTCGGGATCGACGGCGACCATGACGGTGCCGATACCGATGCCCTCGGAAGCGTTGACTCCCTGATACATTCCCATTCCTCTCTCCGTGTCATGTGATAAAGCGTTTTGCCATATCCATGACAAAAGAGCGCAGCTACCTTAAGACAGGTCACTGCGCCCCCAAATATGAACTTAGTTGTTCAACATGCGACCCGTTTGAGTTCTACTCGCCAAGACCGCTCTTGATGAGCTCGATGGCAGCAGCCAGAGCCTCGGCCTCGTCGGCGCCGTCGCACTTGACCTCGACCTCGGTGCCGCAGGGGATACCAGCAGCCATGAGGGCCATCGGGGACTTGCCGTTGACCTCCTTCTCGGGGGTGACGACCGTCACGTCACAGGCGTACTTGCCCATGGTGGAGGCGAACAGACCAGCCGGACGCATGTGCAGACCCTGAGGATTAACGAGGGTAGCCTTCTCAGAAACCATAGTTGACTCCTTTTTTGTGTTTAACCCCTGTCATGCATGTGGCAGGAGTCAGATTCACGACGTTGTTTATATTAACTCACATCAAACGGTTTTTCATTGTGTTTCGCACGAATTGTTGGACAGATGTCGTTCGCTGTCCGCTCGCCTGCCGGGCGGGGCGGTTAAGTTTGCTGCTCTACAGTCCTGCGCAAGACGGAAAGCACATTAAGTGCTTTCCTTTGCGTGCGGAACTCGCGACAAACTTAACCGCCCCGCCCGGCAGGCGAGCTGCGGGAACATGCTTCCGTCCAAGAAATATCGTGCAAAAGGAATTCTGGCTGAATTATTGTTCGCGTGGGTGATTCAGTCGATGAGGGCTATTTATGCCCTGTTGGGGACTAAGGAGTGTCCCGGGGTGCCGGCAGGAAAGGAACATCCCTGAGTGCCGGGTGGTATGAAAAAAGACGAGGACCCGTAGGGAGTCCTCGCCTTTGTTACAGGGGGCGATGTTATTCGCGTACTGTGGGATTAGACCAGGCGGGCGTTGATCGTCTTGGCGATCTCGGCGGCGTCGGTGGAACCCTTGACGGTGCCACGGAAGTCCTCGTCCATGAGCGCCTCGGCGACCTTGGACAGGATCTTGAGGTGCGTGGTGCCAGCCTGTGCACCCGGGATGAGCAGGGCGATAGCCACGTTGACGGGAGCGCCGTCCATGGTGTCCCAACCGGTCACGCCGGATTCGTCCTTGACGACGATGACGGCAGCCTCGGTAATGGCGTCGGACTTGGCATGCGGGATGGCGAAGCCCTCCATCATGCCCGTGGTGCCCTCGGCCTCGCGGGCCAGGAAGGCGTTCATCACGGCGTCGGCGTCGCTTGCGATACCGACCTTGACGGCCTGGTTGGAAACGAAGCTCAGAGCCTCGTCACGAGAAGCGAAGTCCTCGGCGACAAAGACATTCTCGACCTTCACGAAGTCGGCAGCCTCGGCCTTAGGGGCCTCAACGGCAGCGGCCTTGGAAGCCTCAACCGGCTTGGCTACAGGACCGGCCTTCTGATTCTTCTCGAAGTCGTACTTCTTGAAGGCCACGAACAGGATGCCACCGACCACAGCGCCGATGAGGATCGCGAGGACCCACAGCGGACCGTTCTCGACAACGGGCAGGACCAGGAAGCCACCGTGAGGCGCCGGATCGTGAACGTTGAACATAATGGTCAGGATCGAAGCGATAGAGGAACCGAGCATCATGATGGGCATGACCGGCCAGATGTTCTTGGTCATGAACGGAATGGCGCCCTCGGTGATGTGGGTGCAACCAAGGATGAGGTTGACGACACCGGCGTCGTGATCCTCCTGGCTGAAGTACTTCTTGCCGACAACGACGGCAAAGGTGGTGATCAGCGGCGGAACGATGCAGGCGGCGGAGACGGCAGCCATGAAGTTGGTGCCGAAGTTGTAGGTATCGGTGCCAACGCCAGCAGCCAGTGCCTCGGTGAGCATAGCGGTACCGGTGACGTAAGCAGCCTTGTTGACCGGGCCACCCATGTCAAAGGCACACATGCAGCCGATGGCAAGACCCAGGACAACGGCGCCAGAGGCGGACAGGCCCTTGAGGAAGTCCATCATGGCAGTGTTGATGGCAGCCATGGGGCCGGAGATGCCGAGCATGACCAGACCGACGATAGCCGTCGAGAACAGCGGGTAAAGGAAGATAGCCTTGAGGCCGTCCAGGTTCTTGGGCAGACCGGCAAAGACCTTCTCGAGCAGCAGGATGACATAACCGGCGAGGAAGCCGCCGACGATGCCGCCCAGGAAGCCGAAGCCCACGCCGGCGCCACCGGCGTCGATCATGCCGGTCTCGGCGTTAACAGGCAGGCCCTGGATGGCGATCATACCGGCAACAAAGCCGGGAACGAGCGCCGGGCGCTTGCCGATGGATTCGGCGATGTAGGCGGAAAGCACCGGAACCATGAGGTTCATAGCGATACCGCCGATGATCTTGAGCATCGCAGCAAAGCTGTTGTAGTCAGACGCCGTCGAATCGAAGGACGTAATGCCCCACAGGAACGAAACGGCGGTCAGAACACCGCCAGCAACGACGAAGACCAGCATGTGGCTGACGCCGTTCATGAGGTGCTTATAGATGACGTGGCCGATGGACTCCTTCTCCTCGACTTCGTCCTCGACATCGGCAGCGGCTGCAACCGTGCTGTCGCCCTTAGCGGCGAGTGCGCGGTCAATCAGCTTACCGGCGGCCTCAACGGACAGGGCCTTGGAAACACCAACGGAAACCATGGGCTTACCGGCGAAACGCTCAGCCTGGACATCCTTGTCGGCTGCGACGACGACGGCCTTGGCACCAGCGATCTCACTCTTGGTGAGCTCGTTCTCGACACCGACCTGGCCATGAGTCTCGACCTTAATGGTCAGACCGCGCTCGGCAGCTGCCTTCTCCAGTGCCTCCTTCGCCATGAAGGTGTGCGCAATGCCGGTCGGGCAACCGGTGGCGGCGATGATGTCAAACTTAGCCATGTGTCCCTCCTTTTTAAGTTTTGCGCCCGCAGGCGCTCCCCTACACGCGCGTCCTTGCGCGCTTTTCCACAACTGAAAGATACCAACCTACCGTCCGCGTGAGAAGAGACAAGGCGCAATTCTCCGGTGAAAGGTTCTTTCATAACCGTAAACGGTAGGTGAAAGTTTACCATCAACACTTGAAACGGCAAGGTGTATCTTGTTATTGAAAATCCCCCTATACTATGACATTACAAAACGATTCCGATTTTCATGCCAACCAGGAGCCATCCATGACCGATAGTAGCAAGAGCGCACTTTCCCTCATTAGTACCCATCAGGGATACAGCGAGTCCGAGCAGCGCATTGTCGACTATATATTGGAGCACCAGTCCGAGGCGCCACGCCTCACGGCGGCTCAGCTCTCACGCGCCGCCGCCACGTCCGAGGCGACCGTTTCGCGCTTCTGCCGCAAACTTGGCTTTGGTAGCTTCCGCAGCTTTCAGTTTTCGTTGGCGAGGGATTTGGAAAGCCAGCGCAACGAGGGCCTGACTGACGAGGTCTCACTCGACAATATGGAGCAGAGCCTCAAGAACATCCTAGCTGCCAAGGTGAGCGAGCTTAATGCGACCATCGACGGGATCGACCACGATACGCTGGCGGCTGTTGTACATGACCTTAAGCATGCAGGGGTTATTGAGTTTGCGGCTGTGGGCAATACGAACGCGGTCGCGCTCGATGCGACGTTTAAGTTTTCGCAGCTGGGCCTGCGCTGCATGGCGAGCACCATAAGCGAGACCTCGATTGGTTTTGCGCTCACGTTACGTCCGGGTGACGTTATCGTACTGATTTCGAACTCGGGCAAGTCGCGCCGTTTGAATCGCATGGCAAAAGCGGCTCGCGACTGCGGCGCAACCGTAGTCGTCATCAGCAGCGACAGCAAATCCCCGCTCGCGCGCCTGGCAGACTACACTTTTAATACCGTCAACCACGAAGCGCTGCTGACGACGGGCGACTTTGCGTTCTCCAAGATCAGCGCCACGATGATCATCGAAGTTATCTACAACTTCCTGCTGCCCGAGATTGAAGACGCTCGCGAACATATCAGCTACTACGAGGAGCTCATCCAGCCGGACAAGGTCGTTGAGTAAAACGCGTAGTGGGACAAAAAATTTCAGTCTATTTTGTCCCACCAACACCGCTGATACGACCTAGCCTCGAACTTCTTCGAGCATCTGCTTTGCGTGGGCCAAGCTTGCCTCGGACTGATCGCCGCTCAACATGCGGGCAATCTCGGCGGTACGCGCTTCGCCGGTTACCTCGTCCAAATGCGTCTGGGGAACATCGCCCGGCTCCTTGCTGACAACATAATGCTTGTCGGCCATGACGGCGACTTGCGCCAAGTGGGTTACGACAATCACTTGATGCGTAGCGGCAAGATCGGCCAGCACACCAGCAAGAGCACGAGCCGTGGAGCCGCCGACACCGGCATCGACCTCGTCAAATACCAGTGTGTCGACGCCGTCAGCATTACCCAAGACCACCTTGCTCGCCAGCATGACGCGGCTGAGCTCGCCGCCCGAGGCAATGCGGCGCAGGGGACGCGGCGTCAAGCCGACACCGCTGCGATACAAAAGCTCGTAGCTTGAAGGACCCGCCGGCGTCCACTCGGCGCGCGGAAGATCACGCGACTCCCAAACGAGCTCGGCGCCGCCCATCTCCAGGCGCGCCATTTGGCGGCCAACCTCGTGACAAAAACGCGGAGCAGCGGTATTACGCGCACGCTTGAGTGCCTTGGCGGCAGCGAACAGCTCGCGCTCGGCGCTCCCGAGTGCCTCACGCGCCTTTTTGATCTGTTCATCGCCATCATCGACCAGGGACATCAGCTCTTGCGAGCGATCGCGCATGGCAAAAACATCGTCCATGGTGGGACCCCACTGACGCAACAGGCCCTTGAGATCGGAATACCGCTCACGCATGCGAGCGAGCTCGCGCGGGTCGAAGGCGACGCCATCGCGATAGGCACGAAGCTCGTTCGCGCTATCCTCAAGGGAGATGCAGGCATCCGAAAGCGCATCGGCAATGTCGCCCAGTTTGCGATCGACGGTAGCCATACGGGAAAGCTCTGCCACGGCGCTGTTCACGGCATCGAGCGCTCCACCTTCGGCGGCAAGCGATGCATGGGCATCGTTAGCTGTGGCAACCAGTACCTCGGCATGTTCGGAGCGCGGCAGCAGTTCCTCGAGTTCCTCATACTCACCCGGCTTGGGGTCGACCTCGGCGATACGCTCCAGGGCGAAGCGCGCCTCCTCGACGCGACTCCCCTGCGCACGCGACGCCTCCTCTACGCGACGGACCTCCTTGGCAGCCGCACGCGACGCCTTGAAGCAGGCACGGTAACGGTCGAGCGCCTCGAGCGCAGAGCGACCAGCCCAGGCATCAACCATGGCAACATGATGCGCCGGATCGAGCAGACGCTGATGTTCATGCTGGCCGCACAGATCCATCATCACGCCGACGCGCTCGGAAAGCTCGCGCACGCTGGCGATGCGGCCGTCAATCTTGACGCGGCTGCGACCCTCGGCAGAAAGGCTGCGCTGCACGGTAAAGCCCTCCGTGTCGTGCGGGCCGTCGAACAAGCGTGCCTCGACGCTCGCCAGCGCCTCTCCCTCGCGCACGGTCGACGAATCTGCACGCTCGCCCAAAATGAGCTTGAGCGCCGAGAGCAGCGCGGTCTTGCCGGCACCGGTCTCGCCAGTCAAAACCGTTAGGCCCGCACTCGGCACCAGCGTCGCCTCGCGAATGAGTGCAATGTTGGAAACCTGCAGCTCATCGATCATGACGCACTCCGTAGAACACGCGGCTCACGGAGTTATAGAAGCTCTCGGGACCGTAATCGAGAAGCAGCACATCTCCGGGACCGCGACGCACCGCCACGCTCTCAACGGTGCCATCGCAGGTAATAAACTGTCCATCGATAGCGATCGCCGGAACACTCGGACGGTCATCAGACATAAAGATCTCGACGACATCACTCGGCGAGGTCAAAAAAGCGCGAGCCTGAATGGTATGCGGGGCGATGGGCACACAGACCATACCCGTGTAATCGGGGCTGACAATGGGACCGCCGGCGGAAAGCGCATAGCCGGTGGAGCCGGTCGCCGTCGAAACGACGACACCGTCGCCGCGCAGGCGATCGATATGATGGCCGGACACCGTGATGTCAAACTCAACCATATCGGACAGGGGGCCGCGCGTAAGTGCCATATCGTTGAGGGCAAACGTGCGCACGACATCCTTCGTGCCATCGTCGCGCACGGACACGATATCCGCGGCGATGGTGGCGCGGCGGCTCACGTGCAGCTCACCGGACAGAGCATCGCTCACGACCTGCAGAATGTCGCGCTCCTCGGGGCTCGCAGCAGTTAAAAAGCCCAGGTGACCATAGGAAAGACCAAGGATAGGAATCTCGCGATGGTTGAGGATGCGGGCAGCGCGCAGCAACGTACCGTCGCCGCCGAGCGTAATGACCAGATCTGAGCCATCAATATCAGGCGTGCTTTGAATCTTCGATCGCTGGTCGGCAGCCCATGCGACCTCGTAGCCCTGGCGCGAAAGCCAAAGCTCGAGCATCAGGCCGCTCTCGACCGCCTCTTGCTTGTAGTAATTGGGAACCAGAAAGACCTTCATAGCGTTGCAGCTTTCTCGCTCAAAGCCGATACCTGGGATTGCAGCTCATCGTCGGTGCGTTCACCAGGGGCAAACCTTGTGCCGTACAGGAAAAACTCAACGTTGCCCTTAGCGCCATGGATGGGCGACACGCACACGTCAAGCGGAAACAGGCCCTTGGCGGCAAAAAGCTCAATCGCCGCCACGAGCGTATCGCGGCGGACGGCGGGGTCGGTCACGATACCGCGCTCGCCCACCAGCGCAGCCGGCGCCTCAAACTGGGGCTTTACGAGCGTGCAGAACGAACCCGAAGGCTTCAGGCACGCCAGCACCGCATCGATAATGTTCGCGATGCTGGTAAACGAGACATCACAAACAGCCAGGTCGATGGCGCCGGCATAGCCAAGCTCAGGCAGCTGCGTCACGTTGGTGCGCTCATGCAGCGTCACGCGATCGTCCTGACGCAACGACCAATCGAACTGTGCGCGACCAACGTCCACCGAGACAACGGTCGCAGCTCCGCGCTTGAGCAGGCAATCGGTAAAGCCGCCGGTAGAGCAGCCTACGTCCAGGCAGGCAAGGCCCGTGGGGTCGATACAAAACGCATCGAGCGCACCCTCAAGCTTAAGGCCGCCGCGCCCAACGTACGGAATGCGCCCCTTAACGTGCAGCGGCAGGCCCGGCGTCACCTTGAGCCCCGGAGAGGTCAAACGCTCACCGCCGCTCGAAACCAAGCCGGCCATAAGAGTGCGAAGGGCATCCGCGCGATCGGCGCAGATGCCCTGTGAAATCAGTTCGTCATCAAGACGCACGCGTTTCATGAATGCCATCAACCATTCGTATCCGGAGATGCGGCTAGCTATCCTGGGATTCGTTTGCCGCATCCTCATCGTATTCCTGCTCGAGCTTATCGGCCTCACGCGGCGTCAGCTCAAACTTGTCGACCATATCGACCGCGCGGGAGCCCAGCTCAATCGCTTCGTCAAACAGATCGAGTGAACGCTCCAAGGACGTATCCTTGGAGCGAACGGTAGCGATGATCTGGTCCAGACGGTCCGAGATCTCGTCAAAGTTGCGGACAGAACCCTCTGGCATGGCTACTCCTCGACGGAGTCGGACTCGACGGCCTCAGCAGCGTCCACATCCTCGGCAAGTACACCGGCGGTAGCCTGAGCGGCAGCGACCTTGGCGGCAGCCTCAGCAGCCTGGGCCTCCTCGCGAGCGCGATCCTCGGCCAGCAGTTCCTGGTACAGGTCCTCGCCCGGCAACTCCTCGCTGCGCGCGATCTTGCCCAGCACGCCGTTGACGAACGACGCGGACTGGTCGGTGCCATAGGCCTTGGCAAGTTCGACGGCCTCGTTGATCACGATAGCGTCCGAGACCTCTTCGTCGGTGAGGAAGCGCATCTCGTAGACGGCGATACGCAGCAGATTGCGGTCGGCGCCGGGCATGCGCATAAGATCCCAGTTCTTGGCGACGGCGCGCAGGGCACAGTCGATGCGATCGATATGCTCGTAGGCACCGCGGCACAGCTCCAGCGCATAGGGGTCGAGGGGGCCCTTCGAGATCAGGAAATCGCCCTCGAGGACGCGCTCGAGCGGACTGTCCGTGGCCTCGGCCTGGAACAGCAGCTGCAGCGCCTGACTGCGGGCAAGCGTACGCCCGCGATAAACCTTAAGGCTCAAAGGTTACTCCTTGGGGAAAACGAGGCCGTCGATGCAAACGTCAACGCGCTCGACCTCAACGCCCACCTGGGCATCGATGGCAGCGACCACGACAGCGCGAACGGCCTCGGCGAGTTTCTTGAACGGATAGCCAAAGAACACCACAACGCGCACGGTGAGTGCGAGCTTGTCGCCGACGACCTCGGTCTCGACCGCCGGCTCGGAAGCCGGGGCCTTGGACGAGAGCATCATGGAGACAAGGTTGGTGGCAAGGTCCTTGACGCCAACGGAGGCGATGCCCTCGACATCGGACACGGCGCGCGAGACGATGGCGGTCAGAACATCGGGCGAAATGCCGATGCCGTCAATCTTGATTTCCTGGGGCATGAGTCCTCCTAGAAGAGTTGGTTGCTAGACGCGGGAGACGAACTTGCCGTCGCGGGTGTCAACCTTGATGACCTCGCCCTCGTTGAGGTACATGGGGACCTGGATGACAGCGCCGGTGTCGATCGTGGCCGGCTTGGTGGAACCCTGGACGGTGTCGCCCTTAAAGCCCGGGTCGGTCTGGACGATGGTGGTCTCGATGAACATCGGCGGAGTCACGCCCATGAGCTCATCGTCGGCGAAGAGCAGCTGGCAGATGTCGTTCTCGCGCAGCCACTTGGAGTTCTCGCCCACCATGTCCTCGGGAACGGGAACCTGCTCATAGGATTCGTTGTCCATGAAGATGTAGTCGGTGCCATCGTTGTAGAGGTACTGGAACTCACGGGTGGTGAGCATGACGCTCTCGAACTTGGTGCCGGCGTTGCAGGTGTTCTCGACGACGCGGCCGCTCTTGATGTCGCGGGTCTTGTAGCGCACAAACGCGCCGCCCTTGCCCGGCTTGACATGCTGGAACTCGACGATGGTGTAGACCTTGTCCTTAATGCGGAGACCGAGGCCGTTCTTGAAGTCGGCGGTAGAAATGGTAGGCATAGCGACCTTTCTTGTTATGGGCAGAACGCACAAGCGTCCAAATTACATACGAGCGAAATTATACACTTGCAGACGGCGCCTGCAGCGAGCGCATAAAAAGAGAACGCGGGGCGTCCGAATTGCTCCGGAGGCCCCGCCCCAAACTATCTACCGAAGTAGACTAGCAATCGATGACGTGAAGGTCATGCGGCGTCTTGGTGAAGGGCTCGTAGCCGTTCTCGGTGACCACGCCGTAGTCCTCCAGGCGCACGCCGCCCACACCGGGCAGGTACACGCCGGGCTCCATGGTGATAACCGAGCCGACCTCGATGATGTTCTTGCTGCGGTTGAAGTTAGGCAGCTCGTGGATGTCAATGCCCACGCCATGGCCCAGACCATGGTTGTAGTAATCGCCATAGCCGGCATCGCCAATGATCTTCTTGGAAAGCTTGAAAATGTCGTTGCCCTCGACGCCCGGATGAATGGCGGCAACGCACTCCTCGTGCGTACGGCGCACGAGCGCGTACAGGTCGAGCTGCTCCTGGGTAGGCTCGCCCATCACGACGGTGCGCGTCATGTCAGAACGATAATCGCAGTAGCCCGCGCCGTAATCCATGAGGACGAAGTCGCCCTTCTCGATCACGCGGTCGCTCGGAACGGCATGCGGGTTGGCGGTATTGGGGCCGCTCGCCACGATGGAGCCAAAGGCCAGGCTGTCGGCACCGTTGGCGAACATAAAGTTCTCGAGCTCGTTGCGAACCTGCTTCTCGGTCATACCGGGCTTAATATAGCCGAGCATGTGCTGGAAGGCGGCGTCGGTGATCGACTGCGCGTGGCGCATGAGCTCGATCTCCTCGGCGTCCTTGATGGCGCGCATCTTACGGATGTCGTCATGCATCAGCGGCAGCATGCAGGCAACGGAGCGGTCCTCCAGGCCACGCTGAATACCCTGGTAGAAATTGATCTGCATGTCGTCCTCGACAGCGCAGACGCGGCACTTGTTGGCCGCGATCTTGCCGGCGACCCAACCGGGGATGGTGCCCTCGTCCATGTCGTAGACCCAGGGGCTGCCGGCGGGCGTGTTCTCCTCAAAGCTGTTGAGATAGCGCGAGTCGGTATGGAACAGGCACTGGTCGGCCGTAATAAACGCAGCATGCGGGAACTCGAAGGTGTAATCGAAGACGCCCTTGACGCCCGTAAGCCAACGAAGGTTGGCCTCGTCGCGCACCACGATAGCGTCGTAGCCACGCTCAACCATCAGGGCACGGACACGCTCGATACGACCGGCAGGACCGGCAGCAAACTCTGACATGCAGATTCCTTTCTTGTTGTCTCTATAAAGACGGAACGGGTCTCAACCGAACGACGGAATCGCGCGCGATTCGCAACCGATTGGAAACCCGCCCCTCAACATGATACGAAAGACGATGTATGTCAATAAATCCTAGAGAAGTTCTTTGCGAGAAGCCAAGTAGGCGTGAGCATGGCGGTCGAGGACCTCGTCCTCAACGCTCGTTAGACGAATGGCGCCGAGTGCCGCGGGCAGCGGCAACATACTACGGTTCGAGCGGTCAAACTGCTGCCTGCGGAACTCCTCGATATATGAGGCAGGCTCCAGATCGAAGGCAAGCTCCTCGATACCAAAGTCCTCCAGGCAGTCATCGACCTCAAAGACGTAATCGATATCAAAGTCGCAGGCATCATGTGCTAAGCGCGCCTCAAAGCGCATGCCCTCAGACAGCAGCTGGTAGGCAGGAACCTGCGCCGCGGCTTTACCCAGGCAGGCGCGCAGGGTACGCTCCCCCATCTTGCCAAAATCGAGCGCATGGCGGGCGCTCGGGTTCGTGGCCATCAGTACGTCCTTACGGGCAGTCTGAGACCACTGAACGGCATTGACGAGCGCGACCTCCTCGCCCGCGAGAATCTCGGGGACGGTCTCAGTAAACTGATTCCAGCGGGACTTGCTGCTCGAAAGCATGGTGCCAACAAGTACCGCATAGCCGAGCTTGAGGTCCTCGGGGTCCGCCTCGCGAACAAGGTCGAGGTCGCACACGACCAAGCCCGGCTCGGGACGGAACGCGATAGCGGGAAGCGCATTCGTCGACGAGGCGACAAGCGGCTTCATGGTCGTCGCAACCGTGAGCATGGCGTCGAACGTCGTCGGCAGCAAGGCGCACTCGGTGCGACCGCACCACTGATTGGCACACCAACAAACGACCGAGCAGGTCGCCGTGTCACCGACAGCGACAACGAGATCGTCGCAGGTAATGCCGTTAGCCGACAGGGCGCCAAAGACGGTATCGGCATCGGCCAGCGTAGCACCGGCAGGAGAAACCTCGAGGACGAGCAGCGACACGGCAAAACCGGCGTCGACCAGCGCATGCTCGACGACCTCGCCAAAACGCTCGGATGTAGCGTCGTTCCAAACCACCATCGCGCGCTTAGGCTTGCCCACGGCCGAGGCAAACATGCGCGACAGCTCCTCGAACGCGCCCAATCCAACGCGGACATCGACACTGCGGTTTTGGAAATTGATAAGTTGACGGCGAATCATAGCAGTCCACGCTCCAAAAGCATCTCGGCACAAAGGTAGGAAACGTCCTCGAAGGACTTGTTGCGAATATCAAGGGTAATATCGGCGGCCTGGCGATACAGCGGACGGCGATGCTCAAACAGGCGCGCAGCGTGCTCGGGCGAGCGGAAATCGGGCCGGGTATCGGAGCGGCGAATCTGGCGCAACGAGTCCTCAAAGTCGCCTTCGAGGTACACGCATATACCCATCTCATGCATCAGCTCAATGTTCACCGGCGTCTCGACGATGCCACCCCCGCACGACACCAGCAGGCTGCGCTCGCTTTGAAGCGAACGGAGTGCCGAGGTCTCAAGCTCGCGAAAACGATCCTCGCCCTCGGTCTCAAATATCTCGGTAACCGACTTGCCACATCGACGCACAACCAAACGATCGGTATCGATAAAACGCCGCTTGAACATAGTGCCGACGTTGCGCGCGAGCGTCGATTTGCCCGCGCCCAAAAAGCCGATAAAGAAGATATGGTCGCAGCCGTGTTTGATGTGCTGAGACATGGCGAAACCTATTCCTCGCAGGGAAGGTCGCGCAGGGCCCGGCGCTCAAAGATACGGAAGATCTGCGTGTACCACAGGTCCTGGGTTGCCTGCGGCTTGACCAGAATAGTGTCAACGCCGGCAAAGTTACCGCTCCACACGTCCGTGTACAGCTGATCGCCGATCAGCACCGCCTCGTCTGCCGTGGCGCCAAGGCGCTTAAGACCCGCCTTCAAGGCAAACGGGGCGGGCTTCATGGCGTGGCTGATGGCCTCGAGTCCCAGCTCGCGTGCAGAGCTCATGACCTGATCGCGATGCCAGTTGTTGGACACCATGCACAGCTTAAAGCCTTTGGCGCGGGCGGTATCGAGCCAAGCGGAAACCGCGGCGGGAACCTGCTCGGTGTCGCGCGGAACCAGAGTGTTATCGCGATCGAGCAGAATGGCGCGTTTGCCGTCGGCCCACAGGGTATCAAGGTCGATGCGATCGACCGAGGCAACGTATCGTTTGGGGCTAAAAATCCTCATGCTAATTCCAAGACAGTTGATGCTCTTCGTAGGTTTGCGAGAAGTACTCCTCGTCCTGCGTAATGTAGAAATACAGGTCATCGGAGTCGGTTGGCTCAAGCGTGGCCTTGAGTGCCTCGAGCGACGGAGAGCAGATGGGCGTGGGTGGCAGGCCCTCGTGCTTATAGGTGTTATACGGGCTATCGCTCTGCAGGTCGTCGGCGGTAACCTCGCCACCGGTGACATACATCATGGTCGCATCGCTGTTGAGATAGCGCAGACCGTCGAGCTTGCCGGCAAGGCGGTTGTAGAAGACCGAGGCCACGTGTGCACGTTGATCGGCGTTGAGGCCCTCGCGCTCAACGATAGAGGCCAAGTTGACGATGTCGTAGTCGGACATCTCCACACCGTAGTGCTCCTTGATCTTGGCTTCGCAGCTCGCAAAGTCAAGCGACTTGTACTCGGTCTTAAACTGATCGAGCATGGCGCGAATCACGTCATCGGCCGTCGGCGAATCACCCAACGAATAGGTCTTGGGGAACAAAAAACCCTCGAGCGAGTCGTTGGCGGCGCCCTTAAGGAAGCTATAGTCGTCCACGTAGTTGGAGGCCTTGGCCTGGTTGAGGAAGTCTTCCTTAGAGATGCTGTCGTAGGCCTGGGCCACGCGGTCGGCGACTTGATCGACTGTCAGACCCTCAGGGATAGTCAGCGCATTGGAGCCCGCGTTGGGGCCTTCCATGAGCTGCTGAACAACCTTGGTCGCATCCATGAGTGTGGTGAACGAGTAGGTGCCAGGCTTAAGCGACATATCGGCGTTAAGCTTTTTCACCGCCGCGTAGTAATCCTTGGGATTTTCGACGATATGGTTCTCGGAGAGAATCGAGGCGATCGTATCGCCCGAAGCACCGTCGGGAATGGTCACCGTAACTTGCTGGCCAGCAGCGACTTTCGCATCCTCACCGGCAAAGAAGCCCTTAACGGCAGGTACGACAAAGAAAGCGATAGTAGCAAGCGCGATTACGGCCACCACAACGCCGATGATCATAGGAACCGGAGAACTCTTCTTTTGAGCACCGCGACGAGCATGCGTGTTGTAGCTCGAGCGAGTCGCCGGAGCAACGCCATGCGACCCGCGAGCGTGATGCGAATGCGATTGGGGGGCCTGCGTTCGCTGGGTAGGTGCCTGTTGCTTAAAGCGAGCACCGCCTGCAGGCTGAGCCGAACGAGCAGTGGGCTGCTGAGCCGCGTGAGAAGCCGGATACTGAACCGAACGAGCAGAAGGCTGCTGACCCGTCCGTTGAACAGGTTGGGCCGAACGAGAGGAGGACTGCACCGGGCGCGCGGCAGACTGAGCTGCGCGCTGGGTCGGCTGTGCCGGACGCTGGCCAGGCTGGGCAGGGCGCGACGCCGACTGACGTGTACAATTCGGCTGGCGCGGATCGGAAGCGCTAGGCATGCGAAACCTCCTCGTTTTTACGATCAAGCCACGTCTGCAAAAACAGGCTGGCGGCAATCATGTCAATCTTGCCCCTCATCTGCTTTTCGTTGAGGCCCTGCTCGCGCAGGATACGCTTTGCCTCTTGCGAGGACAGGCGCTCGTCCTCAAACTCCAACGGAAGATCGAGCTCGTCGGCAATCTTTTGCGCAACAGCGGCAACGCGCTCGGCCTGGAGACCGGGCTCACCGGCCATGGTCAGGGGACGCCCACTTACCAGGATATCGGGCTCATAGTCCTCAACCAGGTAGCGGAACGTCTTGGCCATACCGGTGACCTCTGCAGCCGGGAGCACCTTGACAGGCATCGCCATCTTGCCATCACGGCTCGAGACGGCGATGCCGATCCTGGTCTCCCCTATGTCCAGCGCAAGCGCGACCACAGCGACTACCTAGATTCTTAGGCGCCGAGCGCGGTCTTAGCGGCCGCGAGGGCATCGGCGATGCCGGCGGCGTTCTTGCCACCGGCCTGGGCCATGTTGGGACGGCCGCCACCGCGACCGTCGACCAGGCCCGCGATCTGCTTGATCACGTTACCGGCGTGGAAACCGGCCTTGACGGCGTCATCGGAGCCGGCGGCGAGCAGGGCCGGGGTGCCCTTCTCGGTCACGCTGGCGACGACGCAGGCGACAGGACCGGCGACCTTCTGGTGCACGGTATCCCAGACGTTGCGCAGGTCGGCAGCCTCAAGGCCCTGGAGCTCAGCGACGACGAGCTTGTAGCCGTCGAGCTCGACGGCGCCCTCGATGGCGCTGGAGATAGCGTCGGAGGAGCCACCGGTCAGTGCCTTCTTGAGCTTGTTGGACGTCTCGCGCAGCTCGGCCTGCAGGTTCTCCACGCGGGCGGGAACCTCATCCACGCGGCACTTGAGCGCAGCAGCGGCGGCGTCGACGAGCGCCAGACGGTCGGCCATGTAGTCGAGAGCACCCTTAGAGGTCACGGCCTCAATACGGCGGACGTTGGAGCCCGTAGAGGACTCGGAAATGATCTTGAACAGGCCGATCTCGGCGGTGTTGGCGGCATGGGTGCCACCGCAGAGCTCACGGGAGAACGGCTGGTCCTCGGCGCCCACGGAGACAACGCGGACGACGTCGCCATACTTCTCGCCAAACAGGGCGACAGCACCGGCGGCCTTGGCCTCGTCGATGCCCATGACGCGGGTCACGACCGGCTTGGAGGCGAAGATCTGCTGGTTAACCAGGTCCTCGACAGCCTTGAGCTGCTCGGAGGACAGGGCCTCGAAGTGCGTGAAGTCAAAGCGCAAGTGCTCGGGCGTCACCAGCGAGCCAGCCTGGGAGACATGCTCGCCCAGGACCTGCTTAAGCGCAGCGTCGAGCAGGTGGGTGGCGGTGTGGTTGCGGCGCAGGAAACCACGGCGCTCGGCGTCGAGCGCGGCGGTCACGGTAGCACCGACGGTCAATGTGCCCTCGGCAACGTGGGCGACGTGAGCATACAGGCCATTGTGGTTCTTGGTATCGGAAACGGTCAGCGCAACGCCCTCGGCGAAAAGCTCGCCGGCATCGCCCTGCTGGCCACCCATCTCGGCGTAGAACGGGGTGCGGTCGAGCACGACCTCGACGTCCTCGCCGGCGGCAGCGGACTCGACGGACTCGACGTTGCGCACGATGGCAACAACCTTGGCGCCTACGATCGCATCGTTGTCATAGCCGTCGAACTCAGTCGCGGCGACCTTGTCGGAAAGTTCGACCCACACGTCGTTGAAGCTGCCCCAGGCGTCGCCCTTGGCATTGGCGCGGGCGCGGGCCTTCTGGTCCTCCATGCAGGCGGTGAAGCCGTCCATGTCGACGTCGTGGCCAGCGGTGCCGGCGATCTCGACGGTCAGGTCGATGGGGAAACCAAAGGTGTCGTGCAGCTTAAAGGCAACGTCGCCCGGAAGGACAGCACCCTCGGCAAGCGCGGCCAGGGCCTCGTCCAGGTAGACGCGACCGTTGTCGAGCGTCGTGGAGAAACGCTCCTCCTCGGAAGCGACGATACCCTTGACGAGCGCGACGTTCTTGAGCAGCTCGGGATAGGCCTCGCCCATCTGGGCGTTGACCTCATCAATGAACTTGGTCAGGAAGGCGCCCTCGATGCCCAGCAGGCGACCGTGGAACACGGCACGGCGGAGCAGGCGGCGAAGGACGTACTCGCGACCCTCGTTACCGGGGAGAATGCCGTCCGAGATCATAAAGTCGACGGCACGAGAGTGATCCGCGATGATGCGCAGGGAGCGGCTGGCACCGGAGTAATCGTCGGCGTCATAGGTCTTGCCGCTGATCTTCTCGCCCAGCTTGATGAGGTGCTGCATCAGATCGCCGTCGTAATTAGCGGTCTTGTGCTGCATGATGGCGGCCATGCGCTCCAGACCCATGCCCGTATCGAGGTTGCGGTGCGGCAGCTCCGGCATGGAGCCATCCTCCTGGCGGTCGTACTGGGTAAACACGAGGTTCCAGAACTCAAGGAAGCGATCGCAGTCGCAGCCAGGCTTGCAGTCGGGGCTGCCGCAACCGACCTCCTCGCCCATGTCAAAGTAGATCTCAGAGCACGGACCGCAGGGACCGGTGGGGCCAGCGGCCCAGAAGTTGTCGTCCTCGCCCAAGCGGGAGATGTGGTCCTCGGCAACGCCCAGGGAGCGCCATACGTCATGGGTCTCGTCGTCCTCGGTAAAGACGGTGAAGTACAGGCGATCGAGCGGCAGCTTGAACTCCTTGGTGATGAGCTCAAAGGCCCAAGCGCAGGCCTGCTGCTTGGAGACGCCGCCAAAGGAGAAGTCGCCGAGCATCTCAAAGAAGGACAGGTGACGGCCGTCCTCGCCGATGCAATCGATGTCGTTGGTGCGGACGCACTTCTGGCAGGAGATCGCGCCGATCTCCTTCATGGTCTTCTTGCCCTGGTAGTACTCCTTAAACTGATTCATGCCGGCGTTGGCAAGCAACAGCGAAGGATCGTCGGGGACGAGGGACGAAGAAGGATAGAGCTTAAGACCGCGCTCCTCAAAGAAGTTGAGGAACTTAGAGCGAATCTCGGCCGTAGTCATTGACGGGTAGTCAGCACTCATAGAGGGAATCTCCTCGGTTTCACATCGAAACAGTTCAAACGTTACGATATTACCATCCCACCGCGCCTGTGCAAAAAAGAGGGCCGCCAAACAGCGACCCTCCAGCGAAAGTGCACGTTATTTAGTACTGTGCGATCCTTTGAAAAAGGACTGCTGTAGAATTACATATAAGAGTCACCCGGAAGGAGCGATCGATGAAAAGCAAACGATTTTTCCTCAATGCACTTCTGTTAGCGGCACTTTTAACGCTATTGGCTTTCTCCTGCTGGTACGCAAACCAACCAGCATTTGGCTACGTGTTGTATGCAGTAATGTCCGGCGATAAGGCTTATTACACTTTACGCGCAATTGACATTCTCTTTTTCTATGTTGCCGGTCCCTTATCAATCGCTTTGCTCGCGTTTCTTGTCATTTACAACTTCAAGAAACGTTAATGGGGCCTATTTAGAATCCGAATCGTCCATGGACCCGTCGATGCCGGTTTTGGTATCGTCATCAGAGTTGGAATCGTCATCCTTGGCGAAGGGATTCTTGAAGAAACCCGTGGCATCGGGCTGAAGACCCGAGAGCTTGATCCAGGGATTATCGAGCTCGGGCTTGGGCATAGCCTTGGCCTCGGGCGCGGTCTCGTTGCCGATGAGCTCGGACTCATAGATGAACGTATCGTCCCCGAGCGCGTCATAGGCGGCGACCGGGTTGCCATCGGCATCGCGGTACGGCGTGCCCTTAAACACGGCGCCGTCATAGGCCACAAGCTGGCGGCCGGTCTCGTTCTCAAAGTAGTAGACGAAAATGCCCTTGAGGGCTGCGCACAGCGGAATGGCAATGATCATGCCAATAGGACCCATGAGTGCCGAGCCAATAACGAGCGCCGTGAGGCTCATGATGGGATGCACCTGCACCGAGCTCTGCATGACCTTAGGCGAAATTACGTTATCGGTGACGTTTTGAGCGACCATCGTCACGATGAGCGTCCATAACGCCAACATGGGGCTGAACATGAAACCGAGCACTGTGGCGATTGCTGCGCTCACCCAGGGACCGACGACCGGAACCAAATGCATGATGCCGGTAAAGATGGCCATGAGCGCCGCATACGGATGGCCGATGATCATAAAACCGATAAAGGCGAGGAAACCACCGCAGATGGACGTCACGACCATACCGCGCATGTAGCCGCCGACAGAGCGAGAAAGGATGGCGACCATAAAGCGGTACGAGGTCTCCTTCTCCTGACCGATGATGGTGCAAATCTCGTGGTGCATGCGAGGGTAGTCGCAGGCCATCCAGTACGCAAGCACCAGACCAAGGAAGATCACGAACAACTGCGAGGCTGTATTGGTGATGAGCGGGAACACACCGCGGCCAAGCTCGGCAGCGATCTGAGACACATACTTCGATGCCACGGCAACCAGCGACGAAAGATTATCGTCCAGATACTCCTTGAGCGGCGTGTTGTTGAGCGTCTTGGCATGCGAGATCATCTCGTTGAGGTCGCCACCCGCAACACGAAGCTGCTCGGGCAGGCGGCTCAGGACTTCCATGATCTGACCAAAGAGAATCGGCGACAAGATGCAAACGACACCGACGAGCACAGCAACGACCACAATAAGCGCGATAAGCGAACCGATGCCGCGATTCACGCCATGGTGCTCGAGCCAGTTGGTGATCGGGGACATCACAAAAGCAATGATGGAGCCGACGGCAAGAAACTCAATAACCGGTGCCAGGATGCCCATAAGGTTAAAGATGACGGCGGCGATGACGATGCAACCGACGACAGCCCAAATGCGAAGCGTCAGAATGCGGGTATCGCGCAGCGTGCGGTCGGTTTGTTGGGGGTGCTCACTCATGAACGAACCATTACTCCGTCAGGGTCAATCTTGTCTTGAATCTTCTTGAGGGTGCGGCGCAGTAGGCGCGAGACCTGCACCTGCGAAATGCCCAGCTTCTTGGCGATCTCGATCTGGGTCATGCCCTTCACAAAGCGTAGCTCGATCACCTCACGCTCGCGCGGCGAGAAATCGCGGATGGCTTCCTCGATTACCAGGCGGTCATCGGTAAAGTCGAGCTCGTTGTCGTCGTCGGCATAGCGATCGAGAATCGAGGGAGCATCGTCGGAGTCGGACGCGCCGGGAGCCTCGATGGGCACCGAGGTGTAGGCCGAGGACGATTCCATGGCTTCGAGCACCTCGTCGACGGTCACGCCAAGGTAATCGGCGATTTCCTCAACCTTGGGCGAACGCTGAAGCTCGTTGGTAAGCTTGTCGGTAGCCTGGTTAACCTTGGCAGAGAGCTCCTGCAGACGACGCGGCACGCGCACACTCCAGCCCTTGTCGCGGAAGTGGCGCTTAATCTCGCCCAAGATGGTGGGCGTGGCAAACGTCGTGAACTCGAGTCCGCGCTCGGGATCAAAGCGATCGATAGCCTTGAGCAAGCCCAAGTACCCGACCTGCAAAAGGTCATCGAGCGGCTCGCCGCGGTTCTTGAATTTGTTGGCAAGAAACCTTACCAGGTTCATATGGGACATGACGAGCTGCTCGCGAGCATCCGGATCACCGGTCTCCTTATAACGACGAAACAGCTCGCGGGTTTTCTCCTTGTCCCAAGCGGTCTTGCCGCTCCGGGAGCGTTCGGTCATATTAGATATCCGCCTTGAGGTCGAGGGAAAGCGTTAGGGGCGCTGTAGTCTTTTCGTAAGAGTCACACACGCTCGCCAAAATGAGCTCGGCATACACGGCAGCCTGGTCATCCTCATCGACAGTCGCCTGGTCGCCAAAGGTAAAGGTCATGCCCACATGCGATTCGTCGACATCGAATTTGATCGAGATATCGTCGGAATCAACAGCCGTGCAGCCAAAGATGAAGGCTTCTTCGGCAGCCATACGAATGTCCTCGATGCGATCAACGGACATAGAGCACAGGGCGCCGACGTTGGCGGCCGTCATGCGCACCAAGCGCGCGAGACGCGGATCACCGGCAACGCTCAGCGTAATGGGGCAGGTTGCTTCGCTACTCATCGCAGGACTCCTCGGAGGTCTCGGCAGGCGTATAAGTGTAATACTGAGCAGGCTTAGCAGCGGGCTTCTGAACATCATCGTCGTCAGCAGCGGCATCGTCATCGCCAATCAGAACGCGCTCAGTAGGCTGCTCGGCCTCGGCGGCGGCAGCGGCGAGCTTGCGATCGGCGTCGGCTGCAGGAGCCTTCACCTTATTGAAGAGCTTCTGCACGGCGCCAGCAGCAGAATCAGTCACGCTCGATACGGCATTGCTGGCCTCAGCCACGCTGCCCGTGACCTCGGAGATGTCGCGAACGACCGCCTCAACCTCAACGAGGTTAGACGTCAGAGCATCAACGGCAGTCTTGCTCGACTTGAGGAGCGGCTCAACCTGTGCCAGCGCGGGGGTGAGCTCATCGACAGCGCCGTCGAGCTTTGCCACCACAGGCTGTGCCTCGGCGAGCGTATTGTTAAGGTCACTCACCGTCTTGTCGAGCGAATCAACGACGGTGCGGGTCTTGCGCAGCGTGAGCGCGAGCTCGACAACAGCCCACACGCCGGCAACGGCGAGCAACAGCAGGGCGATTTGAATGGGACTCATACAAGCCTCCCAAAGGAATCGAAATACAGACGCTGTTCATGGTACCCCAAAGGGGACCGAACATGCCAAGCGTGAGATCCTGGGACAAAATAATCAGCAGTTACTTCGGAGCATTACCGCTACGGTCGCGTTCGCTTTGCTCAACACGCCACTCTTCCCAACCGCGGCCGGCAGGCTGCCAGAACGCGCCGCGCTCCAACCCCTCGGGCAAATAGCGCTGATCGACCCAGCCTTCGGGATAATCGTGCGGATACTTATACACGCCATATTCATCGCTGCCTGGGCGATGACGATCGCGCAGGTAGCTGGGCACCTCGCGAAGACCACTGCTGTGGATATCGGCCAGCGCCGCATCGATCGAGGCCTCGCACGCGTTGGACTTAGGCGCCAGGCACACATAGAGCGCAGCCTGAGCCAGGTTGATGCGACACTCGGGATAGCCAATGACCTCGGCAGATTTAAATGCGGCATGTGCCACCAAAAGCGCCTGCGGGTCGGCGTTGCCAACATCCTCGGAAGCCTGAATCATAATGCGGCGAGCGATAAACTTGGGATCCTCCCCTGCATCGATCATGCGCGCGAGCCAATAGATCGTGGCATCGGGATCGCTGCCGCGCATAGATTTAATAAACGCACTGATAATGTCGTAGTGCATGTCACCGTTTTTGTCATACGAAAACCCACGACGTGGATTGGCGATCTTCACGTCATCCACGGTAATGGGATAGCGTTCCCCCGCCGCCGGCGCTGGCGTTCCCTCAGTATCGGGACGCGTAACGGCAATCTCACTCGCAAGCTCGAGCGTCGTGAGCGCCGAGCGCGCATCACCCGCGGCCAGCGTGCAAATGGTCTTGACTGTATCCTCATCGGCCGAGAACTTACCGTTTAAACCCTGCGGCGCCTCGAGCGCACGCTCAATGAGCATGGCGATATCCTCGTCCTTCAGGTGCTCAAGCTCTACCACACGCCCACGCGAGAGCAATGCCGAGTTGACCTCAAAGTACGGGTTTTCCGTCGTGGCGCCAATCATAATGACGGTGCGGTTCTCGACCGCATGCAGCAGGGCATCTTGCTGCGACTTCGAAAAGCGATGGATCTCATCGATAAACAGAATGGTGCGGCGGTCGTAGGTGTTCAGACGGGTCTTAGCCTCATCGATTACGCGGCGCAGGTCCTTCACAGTGCCCGTCACGGCGCTGACCTCGACAAACTCGCTCTTGGTATGGTTGGCGATAATGTGGGCCAGCGTCGTCTTACCCGTACCGGCCGGCCCGTACAGAATCACGCTCGAAAGCACATCGTGCTCGATCGCGGCACGCAACCATGAACCCTTACCGACGGCCTTTTGCTGGCCCACATACTCGTCGAGCGAATTAGGGCGCATGCGCACCGCAAGCGGCGCATTCTGAAAGGAACGCTCGCGCGTCGAAGCAGAAAAAAGGTCGTCCATAGCCATCCCGTGCATCAATCAAAAACGTTTTCCACAAACAGTATACCGAATAAATACGAACTACCGTTCGTTAATATAGGTACGATGCGGAAACTTTAGACCCGGGAACAGCTTGCTCGTCAGCTCGCAGAAATAACCGTCCGTCATGCTCGCGATGTAATCCACCACGGCTTGATCCTTGTCGTCCTGCCAGGCATAGGTACGATCGTAGTAGGAAAGCTGCTGCTCAATGCGCGAAATATGGTGCTTAAAGATATAAGAGGACTCGTCGCCACTGTTTAGATCCCGCAGGCAACGGTCGTAGAGCTTTTCGAACGCCTCGCGCAGCTCCTCCTCGGAATCGCCTTCGATACCGCCCTTGCTATAGATCTTCTCGTAGTTCTCGCGCTTGGCTCGGCGAATTTCCTCAAACAGGTCCTCGCTCATCTCGATGCGCGGCTTACCATAGCTATGCTCAACGATATCGATGGAAGCGTGCGTGAGGATCCAGCTGTTATAGGCGCCGCCCCGACCATCGTCAAAAGCGTCGGGCGAAAGCAGACCCGCCGCGATCGCATCCTGACGGTCACGACCGACGTAGGCAAGAATATCCGAGATGCGAACGACGCAGCCCTCGAGCGTCATGGGACGCAGGTGCCCAATGGCGCCATAGCCCGTGGCGATGCAGTCCTCGACCGCCTGATCGAACTGGTCAAAGGAGCCCATATCCGACAATTCAAACACGCGTTGCTCGTACTCGCCGTTATGGCATAGCACGCCGTCGAGCGTCTGGAGCGACACGTTGCGGCCATACAGGGCGTCGAGCACGCGGACCGACTGCACGTTATGGAAAAAGTAGCGACCCGTGCGCTCATGATAGATATCGTTGAGAAAACGCTCACCGGCATGGCCGAAAGGCGTGTGGCCCAAGTCGTGGCCTAAGCCAATCGCCTCGATCAGATCGCAGTTGAGCCCCAGGGCGCAACCGATATCGCGCGCAATGCGCGAAACAAGCTGCACGTGCAGGCCACGACGCGACAGGTCGTCGTTGCTGCGAAAACTGAAGACCTGTGTTTTGCCGGCATAGCGAGTGTACGCCGGAAGATGAAGAATCTTTTCGGTATCGCGCATAAACGCCGGACGCATAAGCGTGCCTTTGTCGGAGGCGCGATCAATACGACGAATGACCTGATCGTCGTTGCAACGATACGGGTTAACATAGCCCGAAGCACGATCGGTGGCAATGCGCTCGAAAAGTTCGGGCGACAACGCCGAGGGAATTCGGTCCATGCGCGCCTTAATGACGGCCGTTTCTTGATTAGTTGCCATGGCATGCTCCTTAAAAAGGATGCGCAATCGGTTACAATGTCCAGCCCACGACCTCGATTATGGCAAATATCGGCACCAAAAACGGGAGCAATGGCAGGGAGCGCGATTTTGTGAAGAGGCAGGAGAGGGCAAGGACCAGGAGCGCGACGGCAAATGCCACGATGCCGCCCAGAGGGTCGAGCGTGCAAAGCGCGAAAAGCGCCTTGGCATCCCCCATGCCGATGCCGGGGGCCTGGCGGAAACGCCGCCAAAGCGACTCGGTCAGCACAAGGGAAAGGTACACGATAACGGCAGGACCGGCGTGGTCAAGCGCCGTGTTCAAGCCCCTGTCCAGCCAAACGCCTGCAAACGCCGCCACGGCGCATGCGGCGGCAAGCGCGTTGGGAAACCGCCGTTCACGGACATCAATCACCGCACCGGCAAAGGCGCAGATCCAAAAGGGAATATAGACCATTGAACACCTCCCGGGGCAGTCTCTAAAAAGCAAAAACCACCACAGAGGTGCCTGTCCCCTTTGTGGTGGTTTTGGTGGTGGTTATTTAGCGCCCTGCATGACCTCGTCGAGGGTAACGTTGACGGCATGCTGCGTCGGGACCCAGTCGACCTTCAGGAACAACGCAGCCACCGTAATGGGGATATAGCTGAACATAAAGATCGGGAAGGTAAACAGGTTGGTCACCAGGCGCCACTTTTGCGCGCAATGGATGTGCTTGTACTCGAAGATAGTCGTGAGCAGCGCCAGGATAAAGAAGGTCTGATACATCATCGCGAAGGTCATAATGAGCGAGGCGGCACAAGCCTGCATCTCAACCTCGGTGGCCAAGAAGCCGTGCGAAAGCCCGCCCACGATGAGGAAGGTCGCGTTGGCGAGCATGGAGATCAGGGACAGCAGCATACCCGGAGCAATCGTCATAAACATGTCGTAGGCGGCAAAGCGGTGATAACGGAAGGTCGACTTGACCAGATGCTTACCGTAGGTAAAGAACACCTGGTAGAAGCCCTTGGTCCAGCGCATACGCTGCTTCCAGGACGCCTTAAACGTCACGGGCTGCTCGTCAAAAAACTCCGCCGGCGCATAACCGATGCGAATGCCGTGAATGGCACAGAACGTAGTGAACTGGATGTCCTCGGTCAGCGTATGGAACTGCCAGCCGTGCATGCCCTCAATAACGCTAGCCGAGATAAGGTAGCCCGAACCCGATACGGCGCAGGACGTCTTGCAGATGTTGCGCGCGTTGTTGAGAAAACGCGCCTCGCGCAGATACCAAGTGGCATTCGCTGCCGAGATCCACGAGCTTCCGAAGTTCTTGGAGTTACGATAGCTCGTGACCACATGGAAGCCCTGGTCAAAGGCATCATTCATCTTGGACACGTAATCGCGGGCGATAACATTATCGGCATCGAAGATAAAGTAACCTTCAAAGGTGTCGGGATACTCGTTAAGGATACGGTCGAAACCAAAGTCCATGACCCAGCTCTTGCCTTTACGGGCCAGGTCGTTTCGCTCGTACACGACAGCGCCCGCCTCGCGCGCGAGCTGCGCGGTGTTATCGGTGCAGGCATCGGCGACGACAAAGACCTCGATGAGCTCGGACGGATAGTCCTGATCCTTGATAGAGCGTACGAGATTGGCGATCACGGCCTCCTCGTTATGCGCCGCAATGAAGAAGGCATAGCGGTGGAGTTTTTTGGCCTTGGGAGGCGCGACCTCGCCACGAAGAGCGCCAATGACAAAGAAGACCACCTGGTACAGAAAGCAGACCGTGAGCAGCGTAACCACAATCTGGTTGAAGATCACGATGGGTGTGTTGGTTTGTAAAAAGGCGAGCATGCAGGCTCCCGAGAACGCGTTACGTAAACAACCGTATATCTTACCGTAGGCTAACCGAGTTCAAGAAACCACCTAATACTGGTTAGGCCTCGAGCAGACCGAGCTGCGGAACGATTTCGTCGCCGGCGGCAGTGCGGCCGAGCGAGCGCGGGGCTAAGTCGTCGAGGACGGCGGCGAGATCCCACGGCAGCTCATCGCGGCACTCAATGTGCTCCCCCGTCACGGGATGATCGAACGCCACACGCCAGGAATGGAGGAATTGCCTGGTCAAACCCTGGTCGGCACGCGCATCGCACTTACCGTAGAGCGGATCGCCCACGCAGGCGTGGTTGATATGGCGCATGTGCACGCGAATCTGATGCGTGCGACCCGTAAACAGGTGGCACTCGACGAGCGTATAGCCATCGTCAAAACGCGTGGAATCGAAGCGCTCGAGGACCCTAAAGGTCGTAATGGCCTGGCGCGCGAAAGGATCGTCCGAAACCGCCATCTTGACACGGTCGCGCGTAGAACGGGCAATGCCAGTGTTAATGGTGCCCTCGTCCATGGCAATGTGGCCGTGGACGAGCGTAATGTAGCGGCGGTCGAGCGTGCGCGTGCGGATGAGATTCTGGAGCGCGCGCTGGGTGTCGTCGTCTTTTGCCGCGAGCATAAGGCCCGAGGTGTCACGATCCAGGCGATGCACGATGCCGGGGCGGTCCTCGCCCTGCACGGTGCCCAGATGGTCAATGCCACAGTGATAGACCAAGGCGTTCGCAAGGGTGCCGCTCTCGTGGCCATGGGCGGGATGGCACACCAGACCGCGCTGCTTGGAGAGCACGATGAGGTAGTCGTCCTCGTAGCGGATATCGAGGGGAATGGCCTCGGGAATCACATCGGTGGGATCGTGCGGCTCGGGCAAATCGACCGAAATACGGTCGCCGGAACGCACGGCATACTTTTTTGACAGGCATGTCTCGCCGTTGACGGCAACGGCACCGCCCTCGATCAGATGCGCGCAGGCAGAGCGCGTAGGGCAGCCGTCATTAGTGCCCAGATAGGCGTCAAGACGCTGACCAGCGGCATCGTCGGCAACAAGGATATGGATGTCGGCCATTAGCGCTCGCTCCTTTCGCGAATCTTGCGGGCACGCTCCCCACGCTGCTGGGCCTTGCGCTTAGCGCGGGCCTCGTCACGGGCGTTGAGCTCGGCGGTCGCGTCGACCTCACGGGCCGCAGGACTCAAGAACATGTAGCCGATGAGGGCAAGCACCACACCGACCGTAATGCCGACATCGGCCACATTGAAGACGGGGAAGTCGATGAAGGTGGTGGCAATAAAATCGGTCACAAAGCCAAAAGCCAGACGGTCGATCGCATTGCCAATGGCGCCGCCCACGACCATAGCCATGCCCACAACCTCAAAGCGAGCAAGCTGGGGTGCGCGAAGCAAGTACACCGCGATCGCAACGATAACGACAAACGCCAGCACGGCAAATGCGAGGCCATGTCCCTCGCCCATGCTAAAGGCAGCACCGATGTTACGCACGAAAAGGAAGTCGATCACACCGGGGATAACAGTCACATGCAGAGCATCGCCAACGGCACGAACCGCAAGCTTGGTCAGCTGGTCAACAAGCAGCACGGCCAACGCCACGCTACCAGCAACACCCAACCGCCAACGCAAAGGCGGCGTCATATCCGCAGAACGACCCAAATCAATCCCCTACCCTCAAAAACATCGAATTACGTTTAACGCAATTAACCATCTTATATTGCCACACGCAGAACGCACGACATATCCACCAACGCAAGCTAAATAACCAGCTAAAAACGAAAGCGGCATTCCGAAAAACAGAATGCCGCTTTTATTCAGAGGAGCAAATGGGCCGAAGGCGCCCAAATTCTCCCTATAACTAAAATGCCGAGTTACCGTGCCTTAAAGGGCATTCGCACACCTCTCGCAGATGTGAGCGTGACCGTTGTACTCGCCGACGGTGGTGCGGTAGTTCCAGCAACGGTCGCAGCACTCGCCCTCGGCAGCCTCGATGGCAACGGAAAGCTCCTCGCCCTGGGTCAGTTCAACATCGGAGACGATGTAAAACTCGGCCAGGTCGACGGCCTTATCACCGGTCAGCAGCGCGTACATCTCAGCGGGAACGACCGCCTTGACGCGGACCTGCTGGCTCTTGGTGAAGGTGCCGGCGGAGCGGGCATCCTCAAGAGCCTTGGTCACGGCGCTACGGAGCTCAAGAGAAGCCTCGAGCACGCCCTCAAACTCATTGGCCTCGTCAACCGTGATGGGCGACTTGTACCAATCGAGCAGCGCGGCGTACTTCTGGTGATCGACGCAGCCGGCGGGTGCATAGGCCATGGCCTCGTCGACCGTGTAGGACAGGATCGGCTGCAGGTCGCGCATGAGCATCGAGAAGAGCTCGGCAAGCACGGTCTGGGCGCTGCGGCGCTCGAGCGAACCGGGCTTGTCGCAGTACAGACGATCCTTCAGGGCGTCGAGGTACACGTTGGAAAGCTCGGTAACCACGAAGTCGTAAAGCGCACGGTAAGCGCGCGGGAACTCGTAGCAAGAGTAAGCGTCGTCGACCTCGGCCTGGACCTGGGTCAGACGGGCAACCATGAGCTTGTCGAGCGGCAGCAGGTCGGCAAAGGCGACGCCGTCGGTTTCGGGCTCAAACTGACCCTCGAGCTCGGAGAGCAGGAAGCGCAGCGTGTTGCGGAAACGACGGTAGGCATCGGACGTACGGGCAAGGATCTCGTGGTCGATGGACACGTCGGAGCTGGTATCGACGGAGGCGACCCACAGGCGGATGATGTCGGCGCCCATCTCGTCGCAGACCTTGTTGGGGTCGATGACGTTGCCGAGCGACTTGGACATCTTACGGCCCTGGCCGTCGAGGGTGAAGCCCTGCGAGACGACCGCCTTGTACGGAGCGTGGCCGTTGGCGCCCACCGAGGTGAGCAGCGAGCTCTGGAACCAACCGCGGTGCTGGTCGGAGCCCTCGAGGTACACATCCGCCGGATACTCCAGCTCGGGACGGTACTCGCAGACGGCCTTCCAGGAGACGCCGGAATCCCACCACACGTCGAGGATGTCCTTATCGGCCTTGAGGTGATGGCCACCGCACTTGGGGCAGACGCAGGCCTCGCCAAGATAGCTCTCGGGAGCGTCGGTGAACCAGGCGTCGGAGCCCTTCTCGTGGAAGAGCTTGATGACGGCGTCGAGCGTGGCGTCGTTCATGACCTTCTCGCCACAGTCGGCGCAGGTGTAGCTGGGGATAGGCACACCCCAGTTGCGCTGACGGCTGATGCACCAGTCGGGACGCTGCTCGACCATGGCGCCAATGCGGTTGGCGGCGTGGGCCGGATACCACTTGACGTTCTCGCGGACCTCTTTGCCAGCCTGCTCGCGCAAGCCGGTCTTGTCCATCGAGACGAACCACTGGTCGGTAGCACGGAAGAGCACCGGGTGCTTGCAGCGCCAGCAGTGCGGATAGCTGTGCGTGATCTTCTTCTCGAGGACCAGGGTGCCACGCTCGCGCAGGAACTCGATGATGTGCGGGTTGGCCTCATCGGTGTCCATACCGCTGAAGGGGCCGCCGGTGCCAAACTCCTCGCCGGTGTAGAACTTGCCGTCGTCATCGACCGGCATGCAGATGTCGGTGATGCCCTCCTTGAGGCAGGCAAAGTAGTCGTCGACGCCGTGACCGGGCGAGTTGTGGACGATACCGGTACCGTCATCGACACCGACGTAATCGGCCAGCAGCGCCACGCCCTCGACACCGTCAAAGATCGGCTGCTTGTAGTGGATGTGGTGGAAGGTCTCGGCGGGAACCACATAGGGCTTGCCGTCGACCATGACCGGGGTGTACTCCCAGCCAAACTCCTCGCAGCACTTGGGAGCCAGGTCCTCGAGCATGACCTCGGCACGGCCATCGTGCTCAACGGCGACATAGGCGGCGCCGGGCTTAAGGGAAACGGCCTGGTCGGAGGGGATGGTCCACGGCGTGGTCGTCCAGATGATGAAGTCGACCGGGCCGTCGAAGTCCTCGAGGCCGGCGGGCTTGGTGGTCATCTCAAAGCGCACGAAAATGGACGGGCTCGTCTCGTCGGAGTACTCGATCTCTGCCTCGGCGAGTGCGGTGTGGCAATGCTTGCACCAGTGAACCGGCTTGTGGCCGCGATAGATCATGCCCTTATCGAACATGGCCTTAAAGACCTCGATGTCGGCGGCATCATGCTGGTGATAGAGCGTCAGATAGGGGTTGTCCCAGTCGCCGAGCACGCCCAGACGGCGGAAGCCGGCCTTCTGGAGCTCGATGTTCTCGACAGCGAAATTGTTGCAAAGCTCACGGATCTTGGCCGTGGAAGTCTGGTTGAACTTCTCGGTGCCGAGCTTCTCCTCGACCTTGTGCTCAATCGGCTGACCGTGGCAGTCCCAACCGGGGACATAGGGAACCTCATAGCCCTGCATCATCCAGTAGCGGTTGATCATGTCCTTGGAGATCTTGTTCATGGCGTGGCCGATGTGGATCGGACCGTTGGCATACGGAGGGCCGTCGTGCAGCACGAACTTCTTGTGACCCTCGTTCTTCTTCAGAACTTGCTCGTAGACCTTGTTGTCCTGCCAGTCCTTGAGTCGCTTGGGCTCGGACTTGGAAAGACCGGCACGCATGGGAAAACCGGTTTTGGGCAGATTCATCGTCTGCTTGTACTCGTTTGCCACGGTACCCCTTTCATGTCGTGGGCGCGCACGCCCGTTGGGCACCAAAAAAAGCGCCCGTCCCTGCAAGCTGGGACGAAGCGCCACAAACGGGCTGCACGCCCGCAAAAGCTCTTCGCTTAACCACCCAGCTTAGATGCCCTCGCCCGCGTATTCGCGCGCTCGCATCCGTTACTCGGCTGGTCTGTATCGACGACCATCTCGGCGATGTCTACTAAGACGAACCTGCGCGGCACGTCCGTTGGGACCGCAGCTCCGGGGTGATTTTCATCGGTCGCATGCACGGGTTCTCAGCGCTCCCCGCTCTCTGTAGCATGCGGACGGCCGACTACTCGTCCCCATCAACGCTTATGTGCTGTATGGTAACACGGTCAACGCCGGCGAAAAACCCTCAACATCGGTTTCATACTTTAGAAACTTCTCGCGATCGCAAGCACTCACTTGGAGCAAAATACCTGAAAGCACTTTATCTAACGAAAGAAGGCTGCTATGCGCACGATTGGAATGAGCGACTACACCGTCGGCGAGGACTGCTTTGACGAGCTGCCCGGCGCACTGGACGAGTACGGAGCGACCAAGGTCGCGATCATCGGCGGCAAGCGAGCACTGGCCGCAGCCCTTCCCGGCATCGAAGCCGCGCTGGCAGGCACCGACGTCGAGATCCTGGAGACGCGCGTCTACGGCACCAACAGTACGCGCGCCAATATCGCCAAGGTTGTGAACTCCCCCGCTTGCCAGCAGGCAGACGTGCTTATCGCCTGTGGCGGCGGCAAGGCACTCGACACCGTCAAGACGGCGGCCATCGAGCTCAAGAAGATCGTCTTTACGGTGCCGACGATCTGCTCCAACTGCTCGGCCGCGACCGCCATTGCCGTTGTCTACAACGACGACGGCTCGCTCGAGGGCTATTCGTACCCCAACCGACCGGCGCATATCTTCATCAATCCCAAGATCATCGCCGAGGCTCCGGCGGAGTACTTCTGGGCCGGCGTGGGCGATGCCCTGTCAAAGCAGCCCGAGGTCGAGTACGCCACGAGCGCCGGTTATTTGGAGCACACCGCCGGTCTTGGCCTGGCACTCGCCCACACCTGCTCCGAGCCGCTGTTTACCTATGGCGTGCAGGGTCTTGAGGACGTGCGCCAGGACCTGTCAAGCGAGGCCGTCAAGCAAATCGCGCTCGACATCGTGGTCAACACGGGCTATGTCTCCAACCTGACCAACCAAAACGATTACTACTACAACTCGAGCGTGGCGCATGCGTTCTACAACGCCACCTGCAGCATTCCGCGCGAGGGCACCTACCTGCACGGCGAGGTCGTAAGCCTGGGTGTGCTGGTACTGTTCGCCTATAC
>CAUBMI010000007.1 GCA_958436995.1 uncultured Collinsella sp. | reverse complement strand
ATTAGACACTCACCATTGTCGGCCTAATCCGCGGTCCTTCATGCAGCAGGGGCTCCCAATGTTTTTATGTCCTGCTCATATCGTCTCTGCCGGCAGTTGGGGACGCTCCTTGCGCCAGCGTTGCATCGAATGCTCGGGAAAATACGAGCCGGTATTTGGCCGAATAGCGGGTCGCGGTTTCCGGATGGGTTGGGTTGCGGAAAGTGCGACCCGGAATATTGCTCTGAAACGGGATGCCGATTCCCCGACAAGGCTCAACCGGAAAGCGCATCCCATTCTGAGGCGGCAAAACGGGATGCGCTTTCCGCGCGACAGAATCTATGCAGCCGTGTTGAGCGACAGCCCCGCTACTCGCCCAGAATCAGCGCCGCGAGCTCGTCCTGGGTGTCCACCACGTAGTCGGCGCCGGCGGCCTCCAGCTCTGCGCGGCCGCGGAAGCCCCAGGTGACACCGGCGCTCTTGAGGCCGGCATTGTGACCGGTCAGGATATCGACATTGGAATCGCCTACATAGAGTGTGGTTGCCGGATCGGCGCCTAGCTCTTTCATCACATGCAGCGTAACAGGCGCCTCGGGCTTGGGAGGAAACGCATCGACACGGCCCTGTACCAGCGCAAAGCGCTCGGAACCAAAATACTTCTCAATAAGCGGAGCCGCCGAGACGTGGTCCTTGTTGGTGAGCACGGCAAGCTGAACGCCCGCGGCGCGTAGGCGGTCGAGCATCTCGATCGTGCCGGCATAGGGGGCGGTGTGGTCCTCCTTGTGCTCGCCGTAGTAAGCCCTAAACTCGGCAAGCGTCTGCTCAAACATGCGACCGTCACCCGCATATTCGGCAGGCATAAAACGCTCAACCAGCTTGAGCATGCCGTTTCCCACCTTGTAGCGGTACTCGTCTACGGCAAACGTGGGCCAGCCGTGCATCTCGCAGGTATGGTTGCCGGCGGCCGCCAGGTCCTCGAGCGTGTTGAGAATGGTGCCGTCCAGGTCAAAGATCACATGGGAAAAAGCTGCTGCCATGGGTGCTCCTGCCGCTTGAGTTGTAAAACGCACCCCATGATACTGGGCATGCGTGCCGGGCATGTTTGGAATCTGAATATCTTTAATAGCCCTGAGCCTTTGTCGTTAGCAAATTCTCGGCAGCTGCTCTCCTACGAGCATGTCGAGGATGCGGGTCGAACCCCAGCCGGTGCGCACGCGCACGGCGGGACGGGCGCCCTCGGCAAGTGGCAGCACGCGACCGATGATGGCGGCGTTCTCGCCGTAGCGGGCGGCGCGCATGGCGGCCAGTGCGGCATCGGCCTGCTCGGCCGGCACCACGGCGACCATCTTGCCCTCGTTTGCCACCTGCAGCACATCGTAGCCGAGCATCTCGCAGGCTGCCTGCACGTCGGGGCGCACGGGTACATCGTCCTCGTCGATTTCCATGGCAACACCGCTGGCCTGCGCAAACTCGTTGAGCGTCGAGGCCAGGCCACCGCGCGTGGGGTCGCGGAAGCAGCGTGTGTCGGGTGCTGCGGCAAGCACATCGGCAATCAGGTGGTTGAGCGGCGCGGCGTCGCTTTCGATGGTGCTTGAAAACGCCAGACCCTCGCGCTGACTCATGATGGCGATACCGTGGTCGCCGAGTGTACCCGATACCAGAATGACATCGCCAGGCTGGCAGTTGGCGCCGCTGAGCGCCACGCCCTCGGGCACCTCGCCCACCCCGGCGGTATTGATGTAGACGCTGTCGGCCCCGCCGCGCTCGACCACCTTGGTGTCGCCGGTGATGATGCGCACATCGGCCTCGCGTGCGGTCTCGGCCATCGTCTGCGCAATCTGGTGGAGCTTGTCCATGGGGTAGCCCTCTTCGAGGATAAAACCGCACGATAGGTAGCGCACGTTGGCGCCCGAGGTCGCGACGTCGTTGACGGTTCCGCACACGGCGAGGCGGCCGATGTTGCCACCGGGGAAGAACTGCGGCGAGACCACAAAGCTGTCGGTCGACATGGCGATGCGCCCGCTCGCGGGCAGCGCGGCGACGCCGGCATCGTTGCCCGCAAGCAGCTCGGGCGAGCCAAAGGCATCCAAAAAGACTTCGTCGATGATGCGCTTCATCATCTGCCCGCCGGAGCCGTGGCCCAACAGGACGGTGCTATCGGTGATGCTATGGGACATATCCAAAACTCCAATCGTGGGTGGTGCCAGTATGTGGGTGTGTCCGGGCTAGTCGCGGTAGCGGTAGTACGCCGCGCAGCTGCCCTCGGAACTCACCATGCAGGGGCCGATGGGATGCTCGGGTGTACAAGCGCGGCCGAACAGAGGGCAGTCGCTCGGCGTAATGGCCCCGCGCAGCACGTCGCCGCAGCGGCACCCACGCGGCTCGACCGTCGTCTCAACGGGCACGTCAAAGCGAGTGCGGGCATCAAAGCGCGAGAACTCGGGGCGGATGGAAAGGCCCGAGTTGGCAATCGGCCCCAGCCCGCGCCACGTGGTGTCGCATGGCTCAAACACCTGCTCGACCAGCTGGCGCGCTACGGGGTTGCCGTCTGCGTTGACGCCACGGCGGTAGGCGTTGTCGATTGCGGGCTGCCCCTCAACAACCATCTGGACCAGCATGCAGATGCCCTGCAGAATATCGACCGGCTCAAATCCGGTGACCACACCCGGGGTATTGAACTCATCGACCAAAAAGTCAAAGGGGGCTAAGCCCGTGATGGTGGCGACGTGTCCCGGAAGGATAAAGCCGTCGATAGTGGTCTCGGGATCGTTGGCGATGGCGCGCAGCGCCGGCGGCGTGGTCTTGTGGGCGCAATAGACCGAGAAGTTCTGGAGTCCGCGTGCATCGGCCTCCAAAATGGCGGCGGCGATGGCAGGCGTCGTGGTCTCAAAGCCGACGCCCATAAAGATGACCGGGCGATCGGGGTTGTGTTCGGCGATATCGAGTGCATCGAGCGGGGAGTACACAATGCGAATATCGCGCCCCGCTGCCTTTTGCGCAGAAAGTGAGGTGGACGATCCGGGCACGCGCATCATGTCGCCAAAGGTGGTGATGATGGCGCCGTCCATCTTGGCGAGCGCGATTGCATGGTCGATATCGCGGTTGGCGGTAACGCAGACGGGGCAACCCGGACCGCTCAGCAGTTTGAGCCCGGCAGGCATAATGGAGCGAAAGCCATAGCGCCCGATGCTCACGGTATGCGTGCCGCAGACTTCCATAAGGTTGATGCTGCGGCTGCCGACAAGCTCATGAATACGATCGATGAGCTCGCGAGCCAGCCTGGGGTCGCGAAATGCCGAAAAGTCGATACCGGAGCGAACCGGCTGCGCCGCCGCCACTAGTATGCCTCGGCCGGGTTGGTGGCGAGCTGGTCTTCTTCGACCAGTTCGGTCATGGCGTTGACCAGCTTGAGCGTCTCTTGCGCTTCCTGCTTATCGACAATCTGGATGCCAAAGCCGGCGTGCACGAGAATATAGTCGCCTACCTGTGCCGTCGGCACGAGGCGCAGCGAAACGGGGCGCTCGATGCCCATCATGTCGACGGTCGCCTTAAGGTCGTCGTCGCGTTTGACCACTTTACCGGGAACGGCAAGGCACATAATGTTCCCCTTTTATACGTTTTGCGCTGGATAGGCGCCTAATTACCCATCAGTTGATGGTAGCGCTCGCGGGAGTCACGAGCAAACGCGTTACACCTGTGAGACGGCGGCGCGCAGGCTGGCAAAACAGCCTATCGCGATGCTGTCTGCGCGAGGCGAGCGCGAGCGATGGCGGCCTGACCGTAGGCGATGCAGCCGTCGTTGACGGGCACGGAGTGGGGAATCAAGACAGTGAGACCCATGCTTTTGAGCTCGCGGGTGAGGAGCTGAAGCAAAAGTCGGTTCATGAACACGCCGCCCGAGAGCACGACGGTGTCGAGGCTTTCACGGGCGCAGATCTCGTTTGCGATGCGGGCCGATGCGCGTGCGACGGCGACATGGAAGTCGAGCGCGAGCCTGTCGGCGGGCACGCCGGCCCCGATTCCCTCCAAAAGCGCCTCAAAAAGCGGTCTGGAGTTCAGAACATGGCAGTCGTCCGGACGGGATGATTCGATTACGGAAAAGCTGGCCATATTGCCGGTAGGGCAGGCACTTTCACTGCTGAGCGCGCGCCAGGCGGCGGCTTCGAATTCTATGGCGGGTTCGCCCTCGTAGGTTGCCTTGTCGCAGATGCCCAGAATTGCTGCCGCGGCATCAAAGAGACGCCCCATGCTGCTGGTATGCGGGCTGTTGATGCCGCGCTCGATCATGGTGGCTGTCACGCTGCGCGTTTGCTCGTCGAGGCTGTCCAAAAGCCGAGCGGCGCCTGGGTGCTCGAGCAGGCCGAGCTCACTGAGCAAGGCGAAGGCGTTGCGGCGGGCGTCACGCACGGAGGCCGCCCCGCCGGGGAGCGCCCAGGTGCGCAAATGCGCGGCGCGCTCAAAGCCGCCAAGGCTGGCAACAAGAAACTCGCCGCCCCAAATGGTCCCATCGGTGCCGGCGCCGGTGCCGTCAAAGGCGATGCCAAGGACACGCGCGTCGGTTGTAAGCTGGCCCGCGGCGATAGCCTCGGCCATTACGCTCGCGATATGCGCATGATGGTGCTGCACCTCGACGAGCGGTAGATTGCATTTTCGCGCCTGCTCGCGCGCCCACTGGCTCGATAGATAGCTGGGGTGTACATCGCAGGCCAAGGCGGCGGGCGCCAAGTCAAAGAGATCTTCCAGGCGCGTGCGCGCGGCGTTCCAGGCATCGAAGGTCCCGCCGTTTTCAACATCGCCGATATGCTGCGACACAAAACAGGTTGCCTCGCCGTTCGTCCCTTCACGCGTGAGCGCAATCGTGGCCTTTTGTTGTGGCCCGCAGGCGAGCACGCAGGGCGGAGCGCCGTCGAGCGCCGGCAACGGCAGCGGCTGGGGTGCATATCCGCGAGCGCGGCGAACGGGCATAACGGCGCCGTCGACCACGCGTGCCACAGAGTCGTCGTAGCGCGACAGAATTGCGCGGTCGTTACCGAGCAACGCGTCGGCGATGCCGGCGGCAACGAGGTGTTCCCAGGCAAGGTCGTCGTCGGTCTCGATGGGTTCTTCGCTCAGGTTTCCGCTGGTCATGACGAGCGCGTGCATACCGCGGGCTTCTGCCGCGGCAAGCAACAGATGCTGAAGCGGGGTGTAGGGGAGCATAACACCGAGCTCGGGAAGGTCGTGTGCGACGGACAGCGCGAGCGCGAGGGCGTTGGGAGAACCGCCGCTCTCGCAAGCGGCACGTCGGCGCAGCAGCACAATGGGGCGAATGCTGCCGGCCAGCAAGCCGCGTTCAACGTCGTTGACATGGCACAGGCGTTCAACGTCGGCAAGGTCGCGCACCATAACGGCAAGCGGCTTGTTGCTGCGGCGTTTGCGGCGGCGAAGCTCGGCTACCGCCTGCTCGTTGGAGGCGTCGCATGCCAAGTGAAATCCGCCCAGACCCTTGATAGCGACGATACTGCCACAGGCCAGCAGCTCAACACAGCGGTCGATAATGGCGTCGCTGGTCTCGCGCGTGGTGCCGACGGCCAGTGACGCGGCGGCTTCGTCCCGCCCATCGCCCACGCCCGCCTCGCGCCACGTAATATGCGGCCCGCAATCAAAGCAGGCATCGGGCTGCGCGTGAAAGCGCCGGTCAAGCGGGTCGCCATACTCTGCGGCGCACTTGGGGCACATGGGAAAGCAATCCATCGACGTGGCCGCTCGGTCATAAGGCAGCGACCGGATGATGGTAAAGCGTGGCCCGCAGTTGGTGCAGTTGATAAAGGGGTAGTGATAGCGTCGGTCGGCGGGGTCGAACAGCTCGCGCAGGCAGTCGTCACAGGTGGCGATATCGGGGGAGACGAGCGTCGTGTGCACGGTCTGATCCTGCGACGCTACGATACGAAAGGCCTGCTCATCGTCGGCATCCCAAGCGTGGGGCTCCAGGTCTGTAACAGCGACATGCTCAACGCGGGCCGCGGCAGGCGCGTGCTCCGACAGCGCGGCGACAAATTCGTCGAGCGCCTCACTCAAAGCATGCGCCTCGATGTGCACGCCATCGCCCGCGTTGAGCACCCAGCCGCAAATGCCATGCGCCATAGCCTCGCGATACACAAATGGCCGCATGCCAACGCCCTGCACAATGCCCGTTACATGGATATGCACATGTCGCATGCGACCCTCCTTCGTTGAAACCTGTCCCTTTTTGGCAGGTGCGCTGCGGGAAATCCCGTTACAGCCCCAGGCTCTGCTTGGTGGCGGCGCAGGTGAGTTCGCCGTGCTTAACGCCGCGCAGGCCCAGCAGGCGGTCGGCCAGCTCGTAGACACGCTCGCCGCGACCCTTGAGCGCCAGAATCTCCAGGCAGTTGTGGTGGTCCAGATGCACGTGCATGGTCGAGACGATCTCGTCGGTGTAGTCGTGCTGCACCTCGTCCAGACGGCGCGTCAGATCGCCGGTATGGTGGTCATAGATCATGGTGAGCGAACCGACGACCTGCTCGTCGGGCGTGCGCATCTGCTCCTTGGCGATCGAGGCGCGAATCAGATCGCGTACGGCCTCGGATCGGTTGGCCACGTCACCGCGGCGCGCGATTTGCTCGTCAAAGCGGCGCAGCAGGTCGTCGGGCGCGGTGACCGAAAAGCGGACCAGCTCGGAGCTGGAGCCGCTGCAGCGGCAGCTCGCGTCGTCGTCCACACCGTGATCGTGCTCGTGCTCGTGCTCGGCCACGTTACACCAACTCCACGGAGCCGACGGAGTTGTGATCTGCCTCGATGGCCTCCTCGTAGCCCTCGAGCGCATCGTGCGCCTCGTGCAGCGCAGACATGGCGGCCTCGAGTTTGGCGCCAATGCGCTCCATGTCAAAGTTCTCGGTCGCATGCAGCAGCTGATGGCTCCACTCGTGAGCGAGCTCGATGGTGTCGTCGACCTGCTTGACGCTCATGGCAAGCTGGCTCATGTTCATTCCAACATCATGCATGGGAAATCTCCTTGTGTGGACGGTAATCCAGTGGTTCAGATTTTACTACGCCCGCTCTGCGCGCCGCTGCATAAGAAAACGGGTGCGAGTCTGTGCGACTCGCACCCGTTCACTGGGGGCTGTTTGTAACTACCATACTATCCGTGGTCGCACGCGCCGCACCCGGCAGTCCGGCGAGCGGTGCAAAACCGCTCATGGACGGCGGGCAAGTAACAAGCGTATTACAGATGCTTCTCCAGCAGCGCCTGCAGCCTCGCCTTGGGCAGAGCGCCAACCGAGCGGTCAATCTCCTCGCCGTTCTTAAACACAATCAGCGTGGGGATGCTCATGACGCCATACTTCATGGCCAGGTCCTGGTTGTCGTCGACGTTGCATTTGGCAACGGCAAGCTTGCCCGCCAGCTCATCGGCTACCTCGTCCACGATGGGCGAGAGCGATCGGCAGGGCCCGCACCAGGGCGCCCAAAAATCGACCAGCACGGGCAGGCTGTCGTTAACGATGGAATCGAAGTTCTCGGGGGTAATCTGCTTAATGTCAGCCATGGTGACCTCCATAATACGACGCGGCTCGGCCGCGTAAAACTCAGTACGACCGTGCTTATACCCAGCCGCCCGCAAAGCAACCACTCGCGGGCAGCTCTTTTATATAATGGTGGGCACGCAAACGATTGGAGAGCGCATGTCCACGTCACAAAGCCAGAAAAAAGAAGCCATCGCCCAGGCGGCCGAGCAGGAGCTCACATCGCTTGCGGTCCGTGGCGTGCGCATCGTGGGCAACGCGTGCTCGCCGATCGTGCTGGTCAAAGGCGATTTGGACGAGGCCGAGCGTTCGGGTGGCGAGCTTGCCGCCGGTCCGGATGGCGCGGCGTTGCGCAAGGCGCTTGGGGCCATCGGCTACGCGCCCGAGGATTTTTGCGTGCTGGCAAGCGTCGCCGGCGCAGGCGATGGAGCGGTCGCGGTGGGCGAGACTCTGCCGTGCGAGCTGTTCCGCGAGGCGCTTGAGGCTCTGGATCCCGAGGCGGTGCTGCTGCTCGATAACAGCGCGGCCGATGTCATGCGCGAAACCTACGCCGATATGCTCGTGGCGATTGATGACTTCGACACCGCCATGCTCAAGCCCGGCCTGGTCGCCCATGTGCAGGGCCGCCGCGTGCTCGCGCTCGATGGCTTTGAGGCGGCGCTGACCGACAAGGCGGCCAAGCAGCGCATGTGGGCCTACATCAAGCAGCTGACCCCGGCGGTCGCTCCACTGTAGCGGATCGGCACCGGCGAGCGATTGCCTGGCGGGCGAGGCGCGCCGCGAGATCGGCGCCGTACTTCTACATCACAGCGCGCAGCTCAAACCGATCGCCGTTAATGCGGAACTGGCAGTTGCCGTTCATGCGCTCCACGGCAAGTTTGATGCTCTTGGTTCCAAAGCCGTGGCCCGCATGCCGGGTCACGGGCATGCCGTCGACCATGCGCGGCGCGCGGTCAAACGTGTTGGAAACTAACAGCAACAGCTGGCCGTCCTCAAGTCGCAGGTCAAGGTCGACGAATCGCTTTCCTTGGGGTGCGGCGCTTGCGGCGGTGATAGCGTTTTCCAAGGCATTTGAGAGCACGCTAAACAGGTCGGCGTCACCTACGTGGACGGTTTCGGGTACGGCGGCGCGCAGGTTGGCGGTAATGCCGTTTCTATTGATATCTGAGTTGAATGACGAAAGCGCGATGTTTACGGTCTCGTTGGCGCAGAAGCGGCGTACGGCGGTGCGGTCGCCGGCTTCGCAGAGTTCGTCGATGCGTTTGAGCGCCTCGTCGGTGTGGCCCTCCTCAATTAAAGCCGCCAGGCCGCGTAGGAAGTGGCGCATATCGTGGCGAAGAATCGACAGCTCGCGCCCAGATTGACGCCAAGCCTCGAGCTCTTTGATGGCGGCGCTGTCGCGGGTTTCGAGCATCCAACGCTCTCGCTCGGCGGTTTCCTTTTCTTCGTATTCGCGCAGGTAAACGGCAAGAAACATAAGATAGAAGGCACAGAGAGCAAATGCCAAAAGCTCAACCGTCACCACCGAGCCCGAGTGGAACAGCGTGGTGTAGACGTTGGTGGCATAGTCAAAGACGTAATAGACGAGCGGCAGGATTAATAGGATGCCCAGCTCGGTGGGGCTTTTAATCGCCAGGCGGGGTCCAATGTCGCCGGCCCAATGCAGCAGGACGGCAAAGACGCCGAGCGTGGTCGCGATGCGCGCCAGATAGTACGCGATCTGCGAATCGGTTGCGGCAAAGGCGGCGATGCCCATCCAGTTGCTGAACTGACAGCTCAGATAGGCGCTGGTGACGCCCAATGCCGCGAGCAGCGGGCTCAGACGGTAGCGCGCACACAGGTAGACGGTAAGCGGCAGGTGCACGACGAGCGGATAGACCTGACGGGCAAAAAGCTCTCCGCCAACGACATTGGCGATCGAAAAGGCAGCGCCGGTTGCGGCTCCGACCCCCACCAACTCGAGTGCATGGCGTCGATTGATTTCGATACCGCACAGCGCCGCCGAGGCAAAGACGCCAAAGAGTAGCGTTGTGGCGTGGTGGATTGCCCAAAGGACCATTTCGACCGAGGAGATCATCAGCGCCTCCCGCCCTCAAAGCGCACCGCAAAGTAGGCGTCTTGGAACCCCTGCTTGCTGCTGCGCGACAGCGGAATGCACGCGCCGGAGCGCATGACGATGTCTGTGCGATCGAAGTGGTCGATGTTGCGCAAGTTGACCTGGTAGCTACGGTGGCATTTAAAGAAGGTGGCATTTTGCGCCAAACGGTCCTCGACGCTGCGGAACGACTCGAGTGCCTCGATATCGCGTCCGTCGCGCAGATGGAAGACCACGTGCTTGTTGCGCGCCTCGGCATATTCGATGTCGGACAGGCGCAGGGCGTGGTAGCCAAAGGACGTTTTGATCACGAGCTCGTCGGTTGCCGCCGGGCGCATGCTCGAAAGTTCGTCGAGTAACTGCGCCAGGCGTTCGTAAGTCACGGGCTTGAGCAGATAGTCGAAGGCGCGGACCTCGTAGGACTCCAGTGCAAACTCGGGCGACGAGGTGAGGAACACCAGGCGCACGGCGGTGTCGGCCTGGCGCAATTCGCGTGCGGTGTCCATGCCGTTGACGAGCGGCATGATCATGTCGAGCAGGATGATGTCGGCGCGCGACGCGGCATGGCGCGCCAGCAGGTCCTCGCCGCGCGTAACGAGCGCAACATCGACCGCCGTGCCCGTCTCGATCGACCAACGGTCGATCATCCGGTGCAGTCTATCTAGAAAAGCGACGTTATCGTCGCAGGCAATAATCTTGAGCATTCTGAGCCCCCTTAGTAGTTCGATTTTGCCACATTGGGCGCGGACCACTCGCGGGGGAGCGCCCGTTCGTGCCTCACGGTGCGCAACTCGCGCCGAGCGGTATTGCGGTGGCGAAAGATGCCTCCGGCGCTATCGAGAGCTCGGCTATCCTCAGCTTGCCAGTTCGAAAATGGACCTGCCGCATGATTGAATCTTTATTTCAACTTTACACCTAGGTTTACAGCTGTCTTGTCAGCTGTAAACCTAGGTGTCATACTAAAGCCTCAAGATTCGCCAAAAGAGAGGGGCCTTGATGGCACAGAGCGCGAACATGGATGCATCGGAGCTTGCACGCGATATCGCGGCCGGCCTGGCATCGGCAACGACGGCAACGGAGCGCGCGGCACTGGTGCCCGCAGAGCTCGTCGAGGCCATTCAGCGACTAAAAACCCAACGTGACGCGGTGATCCTGGCGCACTACTATGTGGCGCCCGAGGTCCAAGCCGTTGCCGATTTCGTCGGCGACAGCTTCTATCTGGCAAAGCTCGCCAAGAGCCTGCCGCAGCAGACCATTGTGCTGTGCGGCGTGGAGTTTATGGGCGAGAGCGCCAAGCTGCTCAATCCCACCAAGACCGTGCTGCTGCCCGAGCCGGGCGCGGACTGCCCTATGGCGCACATGGTCAAGCGTGAGACGGTCGACGCGGCGCGCGCCGAGTATGGCGACGACCTTGCCGTGGTGTGCTACGTCAACTCGACGGTCGAAATCAAGAGCTGGAGTGACGTGTGCGTTACCAGCTCTAACGCCGTCAAGATCGTCTCCGAGCTGCCGCAGCAGCACATCTTGTTCATTCCCGACCAAAACCTCGGCCGCTTCGTGGCCGAGCAGGTGCCCCAAAAGCACGTCATCCTCAACAACGGCTACTGCCCGCGTCATCACATCATCACCGTCGAGCAGATCGTCGACGCGCAGGAGGCGCATCCCGACGCGCTCGTGCTGGCGCATCCTGAGTGCAAGGCCGACGTCTTGGCCGAGGCCGACTACATCGGCTCCACCGCCGGCATCATCAAGTACGCCGAGGAGTCCGACGCGAGCGAGTTCATTATCGTGACGGTCCGTGGCGTGCTCTACGAGCTCGAGCGCCGCTGCCAGGGCACCGGCAAGAAGTTCTACTTCCCCGCGGTGCAGCCCGCCTGCGTCAACATGGATCTCATCACGCTCGAAAAGCTCGTGCGCTGCCTGGAGACGGGCGAGGGCGAGGTGCAGATTGGCGTGTCGGACGAGGCCGCCGATCAGGCCAAGCTCACGCTCGACCGCATGCTCGAGTACGCAGCGCGCTAGAACAATGCGGCATGAGGGACGGTCCCTTATGTCACATTCAAGGGAGAGGATTCCTGTGGAAACCAAACAATACCCCGATATGGAGTGCGACGTCGTCATTGCCGGTTGCGGCGTGGCAGGCCTGTATGCGGCTCTCAATCTGCCGACGAGCACGTGCGTGATCATGCTCTCCAAGGGCGCGGTCGACGAGTGCGACTCGATGCTCGCTCAGGGCGGCATCTGCGTACTGCCCGAGGGTTCTGACTACGATGCCTTCTTTGAGGACACCATGCGCGCCGGCCATTACGAGAACCGCCGCGAGAGCGTCGACATCATGATCCGCTCGAGCCGCTCGGTCATCAACGACCTGCTGGCCATGGGCGTGGACTTTGAGCGCAAGGCCGACGGCAGCCTCGACTTTACCCGCGAGGGCGCGCACAGCCGCCCGCGCATCGCCTTCCATGCCGACATTACGGGCAAGGAGGTTACGACCAAGCTGCTTCAGGCCGTTCGCAAACTGGATAACGTGCAGATTTTGGAGCACGTGGCCATGACCGACATCCTGACGGGCGAGCGTGACGGCGCCACGGTGTGTGCCGGTGTCGTCGCCGTTCCCGTGGACGAGGACAACTCGGTTCGTCCCGCCGACGAGCTGGTAAATGCCGCCGAGGGCGCGCATGCCGGCGAGCCGTTTAAGATCCATGCCCGTCACACGCTGTGGGCAACGGGCGGCATCGGCGGCGTATACGACCACTCGACCAACTATCCGCAGCTTACGGGCGATGCCTGCTACATCGCTCAGGAGCATGGCATTAAGATGGAGCACCTGGACTACGTGCAGATTCACCCCACGGGCCTGTTCTCGCCGCAGCCAGGCCGCACGTTCCTGATCAGCGAGAGCTGCCGCGGCGAGGGCGCGATTCTGCTCAATGCCGCCGGTGAGCGCTTTACCGACGAGCTTCAGCCGCGCGATGTGGTCGCCGCCGCTATTCGCGAGCAGATGAAGCAGGACGGTACTGAGCACGAGTGGCTGAGCTTTGCCCCCGTCGAGCGCGATGTAGTGACCGGGCACTTTGCCAACATTCGCGCACGCTGCTTGGAGGACGGCCGCGACATCTTGGACGAGCCCATCCCCGTTACGCCTACGCAGCACTACTTTATGGGCGGCGTGTGGGTCGACAAGGACGGCCGCACCTCGATGCCCGAGCTCTACGCAGCCGGTGAGACGGCCTGCAACGGCGTGCACGGCAAGAATCGCCTGGCTTCCAACAGCCTGCTCGAGGCGCTGGTCTGGGGTCGTCGCGCCGCGTGGTACATGCGCACCGGCGAGTCGCTCGCCGTGGAGCGGGCGGGCGAGCCCGCGCTCGACGGGCGTCATCGCGCCCTGAGCGCCGACTCCCTGGCGATCGATGATTTGGCCCGTGCCGCCGGCACGCAGGCCGTGGAGGAGTAGACCATGAATCCCATTACCATGAAGCTCGTCGTCGATGATCTGATTCTGCAGGCTCTACGCGAGGACATTACGTTTGAGGACGTGAGCACGGCGAGCGTGTGCCCCACGGCGCGCCCCGCCACGGTGGAGCTCATCGCCAAGGCCGATGGCATCATCGCGGGCTTGGATGTGTTCGCCCGCACCTTTGAGCTGCTGGATTCGCAGAGCTCGGTGCTGTTTGATGTTGCCGACGGTGACGAGGTGCACGCCGGCGACCACGTGGGCCAGGTGCGCGGCGATGCGCGCGTGCTGCTTTCGGGCGAGCGCGTGGCGCTCAACTACCTGCAGCGCATGAGCGGTATCGCTACCTATACGCACAGAATGGCAGCGGCGCTCGAGGGTACCAAGACCGTGCTTGTCGACACACGCAAGACCACGCCGGGCATGCGCGTTTTCGAGAAGGCGGCGGTTGAGATCGGCGGCGGCAGCAACCATCGCTACAACCTGTCGACAGCCGTCATGCTCAAGGACAACCACATCGATGCCGCCGGTGGCGTGACGCGCGCGATCGAGATGGCGCGCGCCCACGCGTCGTTTACCACGACGGTCGAGATTGAGTGCGAGAACCTGGACATGGTACGCGAAGCCGTGGAGGCCGGCGCCGATATCATCATGTTCGACAACATGACCCATGACGACATGGCCGCCGCCATCGAGCTTATCGCCGGTCGCGCCAAGACCGAGTGCTCGGGCAACGTGGACGCTAACAATATCCGCGCGCTTGCCGACCTGGGCGTCGACTACATTAGCTCGGGCGCCCTGACGCACTCCGCGCCGATCCTCGACCTCTCGCTTAAGCACCTGCGTCTGCTGGACGGTAAATAATGAACGCCCGCGAGCGTCGCCGTGCCATCATGGGCGTGCTCGAAGGAGCCAAGGAGCCCGTTTCGGGCAGCGCACTTGCCCTCGAGGTTGGCGTGAGCCGTCAGGTCGTGGTTCAGGATATTGCCCTGTTGCGTGCCGATGGGCACGATATCGTGGCGACCAACCGCGGCTACGTGCTGCAGGAAGCCGCGAGTAGCCCCGCCGTGCCCACGCGTCTTGTTAAGGTGCGCCACAGCGTGGAGCAGGCGGGCGACGAGCTTACGAGTATCGTCGACGCGGGTGGCGCCGTGCTCAACGTGATCGTCAATCACCGCGTGTACGGTAAGATCACGGCCGACTTGGACATCCGCAACCGCCGCGATGTCGAGCGCTACCTAGAGGGCATCGCCAGCGGCAAGAGCTTCCCGCTGCTGACGGTGACGAGCGGCTACCACTTCCATCGCATCGCGGCGGAAGACGAGCAGACCCTCGACGAGATCGAGGCCATGCTCAAGGAGAAAGGCTACCTTGCCGATTTAATGCCCTACGAGGATGATTTGTCCTAACCCGATACTGTCTTTATAAGTTGCGGTGAAATAGTTCCTACAATCGGCACCTAAGCAATGAGCCAGGAACTATTCCACCGCAACTGCCAAGGTAGCCCCGTCCCCAATTAGCTGCCTGTACAAACAAAAGGAGGCCTCCGCGGCGATGCGGAAGCCTCCTTTTTTGTGCACGGTGTACTTTTGAGTGTGCAAGTGGGGGAGTTGTTACTCCTCGACGATCTCGGTGATCGCGCCAGCGGGGCAAGCGTCCTGGCAAGCGCCACAGGCGACGCAGGAGTCCTCGTCGGCGACGGTAGCGACGTCCTGGAGCTCCAGAACGCCAGCGGGGCAGGAGTCGACGCAAACGCCACAAGCGATGCACTCGTCGGCATCAATTACGGGATGAGCCATGGTAGTTTCCTCTCTGTTGACCGACGCTACAGGCGATGCGCGTCGGTTTGATTCGGGCAAAAACATACCACGGGAGCGACCGTTTGCAATACCCTCTGGCCGGCATCTTCATACCGTTCGCCGAGTATGCCAAGGTTTACTAAAAAACGCGCAGGTGGGGCCGTTGAGCTGCGCAAATGTTAGCTAAAGGTGACTTGTAATATTGAGCTATTGAGCGCGCCTGCGGAAAGGGCATCCCGTTATTTGGCCGAAAACCGGGTCGCAGTTTCCGGTTAGGCCCGCTAGCGGAAACTGCGAGCCGGCATCAGCTCTCAAAACGGGACGAGCTTTCCGCAAGGCAGCTCCAGACACCTTCGGACCCAAGCCTCAGCCATCTCTACATAGATCTCAATAGATCTGCCGAGAACTCAAACAGTGCATCTACCTGCGCATTTGAGAACCTAAACTCTCAGAGATAAGAAATCTTATATGAATTGACTTAGATTTTGTATATTCCGGCCCATAAGGGGATACACTACATCCTGAAAGACAAGCCGAAGCGCCACACGACAGACCGTCGAGCGGCGCGAACGCAAAAGAGAGAGGGAATTTCTAATGAGTAAGATTCTTGGTATCGACCTTGGTACTACTAACTCCGCTATGGCCGTCCTCGAGGGCGGTTCTCCGACCATTATCGTGAACGCCGAGGGCGACCGTACCACCCCGTCTGTCGTGGGCTTCCGTGCTGACGGCGACCGCGTCGTGGGTAAGGCCGCTAAGAACCAGGCTGTCACCAACCCCAAGAACACCGTGTTCTCCATCAAGCGCTTCATGGGCCGCAAGTACTCCGAGTGCACCTCCGAGATCAAGACCGTGCCGTATGAGGTCAAGGAGGGCCAGGGTGGCCGTGCCGTCGTCGATATCGAGGGCAAGGATTATACCGCCGAGCAGGTGAGCGCCATGACGCTCGCAAAGATGAAGGCCGACGCCGAGAAGTATCTGGGCGAGACCGTCACCGACGCCGTCATCACCGTCCCGGCCTACTTCAACGACGCCCAGCGTCAGGCCACCAAGGACGCCGGTAAGATCGCCGGCCTCAACGTCAAGCGTATCGTCAACGAGCCGACCGCTGCTGCTCTGGCCTATGGCCTGGACAAGCAGGGCACCGACCAGCGCATTCTGGTCTTCGACCTGGGCGGCGGCACCTTCGACGTCTCCATCCTCGACCTCGCTGACGGCGTGTTTGAGGTTCTGTCCACCTCGGGCGACAACCACCTGGGCGGCGACGACTGGGATCAGCGCGTCATCGACTGGATGGCCGATAAGTTCCAGCAGGAGAACGGTGTCGACCTGCGTCAGGACCCCATGGCCCTGCAGCGTCTGAAGGAGGCCGCCGAGAACGCCAAGAAGGAGCTCTCCGCAGCCCAGCAGTCCACCATCAACCTGCCGTTCATCACCATGAACCAGTCTGGCCCGCTGCACCTCAACTACACGCTGACCCGCGCCGAGTTCGAGAAGATCACCCGCGACCTGCTCGAGCGCTGCAAGCAGCCTGTCACCAACGCCCTGCGCGACGCCAAGCTTAAGCTCTCCGATCTGACCGAGGTCATCCTCGTCGGCGGCTCCACCCGTATGCCCGCCGTCCAGGATCTGGTCAAGACCATGACCGGCAAGCAGCCCAACATGTCCGTGAACCCCGACGAGGTCGTTGCCGACGGCGCTGCCGTCCAGGGCGGCGTGCTCACCGGCGACGTCGAGGGCATCCTGCTGCTCGACGTTACCCCGCTGTCGCTGGGCGTCGAGACCATGGGCGGCATCATGACCAAGATGATCGACCGCAACACCACGATCCCGACCTCCAAGACCGAGGTCTACTCCACCGCTGCCGACAACCAGACCAGCGTCGAGATCAACGTGCTCCAGGGCGAGCGCGAGCTTGCCCGCGATAACAAGTCGCTCGGTAAGTTCCAGCTGACCGGTATCCCGGCTGCCCGCCGCGGTGTGCCGCAGATCGAGGTCACCTTCGACATCGACGCCAACGGCATCGTCAAGGTCTCTGCTAAGGACAAGGGCACCGGCAAGGAGCAGCAGATCACCATTTCCGGCTCCACCGCGCTTTCCGACGACGAAGTCGATCGCATGGTCAAGGACGCCGAGGCTCATGCCGAGGAGGACAAGAAGCAGAAGGAAGAGGTCGAGGTCCGCAACCAGACCGACAGCCTGTGCTACTCCACCGAGCAGACCCTCAACGAGCTGGGCGACAAGGTTTCCGCCGATGTGAAGTCCAAGGCCGAGGCCGCTATCGCCGACGCCAAGAAGGCGCTCGAGGGCTCTGACGTCGAGGCCATCAAGGCCGCTGGCGAATCCCTGCAGTCCGTAGCCTACGAGCTGGCTCAGGTTGTCTACGCCGACGCTCAGCAGCAGACCGACGGCGCCGCCGGTGCCCAGCCTGCCGACGATGACGTTGTCGACGCCGACTACGAGGTTGTGGACGACGAGGACAAGTAATCATGTCCGCCCGTAAAGCTCGCACGGAGGCGGCCGCCGCTGGCGCCGCCCCCGTTGACTCTGAGGAGAAGGACGTGAAGATTCCCGTAGAGGCCGTCGACGATACCGAGGCCAACGAGGCCGAGGCCGCCGAGGCTGCCGAGAACCAGGTAGAGGATTCCAACAAGGAGGCGACGATGACCGAGGACGAGATGGTGGAAGCCGCTATCCGCGCCGGTGAGGAAGCCGCCGACAACGACTTTAAGCTCAAGTTCGAGCAGGCCCAAAAGGAGCTTGCCGACGTACGCAGCGAGCTCGATGCTGCGGCAGAGGCTCAGAAGGCCGCCGAGGACAAGGCAAAGGACGCCACCGAGCGTACCGCCCGTCTGCAGGCCGACTGGGAGAACTTCCGTCGCCGCACCGCCAGCGAGCGTATCGCCGAGCGCGAGCGCGCGACCGAGAAGCTTGTCACCGCGCTGTTGCCGGTGGTTGACGATATCGAGCGTGCAATCGACCATGCCCGTAGCCAGGAGCTTTCCGACGACTTTAAGCAGTTCGTCGATGGCGTTGATGCGGTGCATGCCAAGCTGCTCGATGTGTTTGCGCACGAGGGCGTTGAGCCCATCGACCCCAAGGGCGAGGCGTTCGATCCGCTCGAGCACCAGGCCGTGGGGCGTGTCGAGGACGCATCGCAGTACGACGAGACCGTCAACGACGTGTACCAGAAGGGCTACCGCATGGCGGACCGCATCCTGCGCTCCGCGATGGTGACGGTGACCTACGGTGGCGAGAAGCGCCCCGCACCGGAGCCCGAAGCGGCGCCCGAGGATGCTGCGGCCGATACGGCTGAGAGCACCGAGGAGTAATTGAGAAGGGCCCCGGGGCAACACCCGGGGCCCTTTCTGGCCTAGTGCCATATGACAGTATGAGCCGCCGCCCGTTGAGCGGTGGATGAAACAGGAGAGGAGCTACGATGGCTGCAGGCAAAACCTTCTATGACATCCTGGGCGTATCCAAGAGCGCCTCCGACAAAGAGATCAAGAGCGCGTTTCGCAAGCTCGCGCAAAAATATCACCCCGATGCCGGCGGCGACGAGGCCAAGTTCAAGGAGATCAGCGAGGCCTACGAGACGCTTTCGGACGAGAAGAAGCGCAAAGAGTACGACCAGATGCTCATGTTTGGCGGCATGCCGGGCGCGGGCGGCGCATATGGCGGCGGCTACGGTGCCGGCGCGGGCGCCAGCGGCTGGGGCGACATCTTCGACAGCATCTTTAGCGGCAACGGCGCCTGGGGCAGCGATTGGGGCTCGGGCTTTGCCGGGGCTGCGGGCGCTGCCGGTGCCGGCGCGGGTCGCAGCCGCGCTCGCAAGGGCGGCGACCTGTCGCTGACCGTCGATGTTTCGGCCGAGGACGCGTTTCGCGGCGTGACGCACAAGGTCACCTATCGCATTCCCTCGACAGGCGAGCAGCAGACCATCACGGTCTCGGTGCCCGCGGGCGCGGTCGATGGCGGCAAGCTACGCTACAAGCGTCGCGGCGAGTATGGCGTTGCGGGTGGCGAGCGCGGCGACCTGGTCGTGACCACGCATGTGGAGGAGCACCCGCTGTTCAAGCGCAAAGGCGCCGACGTGACCATGGAGGTACCGGTCTCGGTCTACGAGGCGGCGCTCGGCTGCACGGTGGACGTGCCCACACCCGGCGGTGCGACGGTCCGTTTGAAAGTGCCCGCGGGTACCCAGACGGGCAAGAAGTTCCGCTTTAAGGAGATGGGAGCGCCCGACGTTAAGCACCGTGGCCGTACGGGCGCGCTGCTCGTCGAGATCAAGGTGCAGGTCCCCACGAACCTATCCGATGACGAGCGCGATGCCATGACCAAGCTGCGCGAGGCCGACACGCGCGACTATCGCGAGAAAGTCAACCGTTACAAGGCGACGTACTAGGGCGGTCGCGGCGCGCGCCCGCGCCCGCGGGCTTATGATGGACGATAACGAGACGGAAAGGGGTCAGGTAGCATGGCCGAGGACAATAGGAACAAACCGCTGTACATGATCAGCGTGGCGGCCGAGCTGACCGGCATGCATCCGCAGACTCTGCGCGTCTACGAGTCTAAGGGCCTGGTGAACCCCCAGCGCTCGGGCGGTAACACACGCCTGTATTCGCGTGCCGATATCGAGCGTCTGGAGCTCATCAACCAGCTGACTGACGAGGGTATCAACCTTGCCGGCGTGGTGCGCATTCTCGATATGAAGGAGCGTGCCGAGGAGCGCGAGCGCGAGAACGAGAAGCTCCGCGCTCGCGTGCGCCAGCTCGAGGATGAGCTGCACGAGTACAAGATGCAGAAGAAGATCACCGCCCTTGCCCCGCGCGACGGCTCGGTCAACCCCGAGCAAGTCATGCGCAAGCTGCTAGGTACGGGTAGCGACCTATAGCTCCGCCGACGCTGCCGGGCACTCATTGGGGACAGACTTAAATGAGTGCCCGCAGAATGAGAGTGGATAATCTCCCGTTTTTGGCCTGTTTGCAGGCTCAAAGTGGGAGATTATCCACTCTCGTCATTTCGGCGTCTAAGTCTGCCCCCGGCACCCAACTCGTCCTTTGCTTTACTGAGATAAAGTGAACGCGCAGATTCGTAACCCGCTCGCAACCGTTCTATGGCACGATATTGAACGAATGTATGCTATGCGCCCGAGCCTTTCGGGCAGAGTGGGAGACAGTATGGTTAAGCTGTACGAGGACGGCATCTACCTGCGCGGCGGCAGCGAGGTTGTGCCTGCGGCCGAGGCTGCCGAGCGCGGTATTACGCAGACACCCGAGGATGCCAAGCGCGGCACCATCGCGTATTCGATCCTTCAGGCACACAATACGTCCGGCGACCCCGAGGCGCTCAAGATTCGCTTCGACGCCATGGCGAGCCACGACATCACCTTTGTCGGCATCATCCAGACGGCGCGCGCCTCGGGCATGGAGCAGTTCCCGCTGCCCTACGTGCTCACCAACTGCCATAATTCGCTGTGCGCCGTGGGCGGCACCATCAACGAGGACGACCACGTCTTTGGCCTCTCTGCGGCCAAGAAGTACGGCGGCATCTTCGTCCCGCCGCACATCGCCGTCATCCACTCCTTTATGCGCGAGAACTTTGCCGGTTGCGGCAAGATGATCTTGGGTTCCGACTCGCACACCCGCTACGGCGCTCTGGGCACTATGGCCGTGGGCGAGGGCGGCGGCGAGCTGGCAAAGCAACTGCTGCGCGACACCTACGACGTCGCCTATCCCGGCGTTGTCGCCATCTACCTCACGGGCGCCCCGCGCCCCGGCGTCGGCCCGCACGACGTTGCGCTCGCCATCATCCGCGCTGTCTTTGCCAAGGGTTACGTCAAGAACAAGGTCATGGAGTTTGTGGGCCCCGGCATCGCGAGCATGACGACCGATTACCGCAACGGCGTCGACGTCATGACCACCGAGACCACCTGCCTGTCGAGCATCTGGGCCACTGACGAGGACACGCATGCATTCCTGACCATGCACGGCCGCGGCGACGACTACCGCGAGCTCAAGCCCGCCGATGTCGCCTACTACGACGGCTGCGTCGAGGTCGACTTGTCGAGCATCAAGCCCATGATCGCGCTGCCGTTCCATCCTTCCAACGGCTTTGAGATCGACGAGCTCAACGAGAACCTCGAGGACATCCTGCACGAGGTCGAGCTCGAGGCCGCCAAGATCGGCGAGGGCAAGACGCACTTTAGCCTGCTCGACAAGATCGTCGACGGTAAGCTGCACGTGCAGCAGGGCGTTATCGCCGGCTGCTCGGGCGGCAACTACGACTCTGTGGTCCAGGCTGCCCGCGTGCTCAAGGGCGCCAACACCGGCTGCGGCGAGTTCTCGCTGTCGGTCTATCCCACGAGCCAGCCCGTGGCGCTCGAACTTACGCGTCGTGGCTATATCTACGACCTTATGGAGGCCGGCGCGATCGTGCGCACGGCGTTCTGCGGCCCGTGCTTTGGCGCCGGCGACACGCCTGCCAACAACGGCCTGTCCATCCGCCACACCACGCGCAATTTCCCCAACCGCGAGGGTTCCAAGCCGGGCAATGGCCAGCTGAGCGCCGTGGCCCTGATGGACGCCCGCTCCATTGCGGCGACGGCTGCCAACGGCGGCGTCCTGACGCCGGCGACCGACCTGCCCGAGGAGACTTGGGACGAGGCCTGCGAGTACACCTTTGACGACGCGCCGTACAAAAAGCGCGTGTACTGGGGCTTTGGCAAGGCGGAGCCTGCCGACGAGCTGGTCGAAGGCCCCAACATCAAGCCGTGGCCCGCGATGGAGCCCCTCGGCGACGATATCCTGCTCAAGGTGTGCTCCAAGATCATGGACCCGGTCACCACGACCGACGAGCTCATTCCCTCGGGCGAGACGAGCTCCTTCCGCTCCAACCCGCTGGGTCTGGCCGAGTTTACGCTCAGCCGCCGCGACCCGGCTTACGTGGGCCGCTCCAAGGAGGTCGACGCGGTGGAAAAGCGCCGCGTTGCCGGCGAGTCCGCGGGCGACCTGGCTGCGCTCGATGCCGAGCTTGCCGGCGTGTTTGAGGCTCTGGCCGGCGCGGGTGTCGCGGCCGATGCCAAGGCGACCGAGTACGGCTCCATGCTCTACGCCAAGAAGCCCGGCGACGGCAGCGCCCGTGAGCAGGCCGCGAGCTGCCAGCGCGTCATCGGCGGTCTGGCCAACATCGTCCACGAGTACGCCACCAAGCGCTATCGCTCCAACGTCATGAACTGGGGCATGGTGCCCTTCCAGATGGAGGCCGAGCCCAGCTTTGAGGTGGGCGACTATGTCTTTGTGCCGGGTATCCGTGCCGCGCTCGATGGCGACCTGAAGAACATCGCTGCCTACGTGGTGCGCGCCGACGGTGCAGTCGAGCAGATTGAGCTCTACATTGCCGATATGACGGCCGAGGAGCGTGCCATCGTCAAGGCCGGCTGCCTCATCAACTACAACAAGTTCAAGACCGCTGCCGAGTAACTTCGCTGTACGCCCCGGCCACACCTTTCCCTCGCGCTCACGCGCTTCGCGAGGGTCGCCCGAGGGAAAGGCATGGTCGGGGCTACCGCGACGTTCTCGTTGGGTCTTGAGGGACGCTAGTAAATAGACTTGCTTGATGCCGCCCCTGTTAATGGGGCGGCTTCTTTTTGTCGAAAACCACCACAAAGATGCCTGCCCGACGGGTCCTTATTTCGATGGGGTCCAGGTTATTTCGTCGTCAAATAGCCAAGTGCGTGCCGAGCCACTGTTGCGCGCTGTCTGCGGATCGGGCTCGCAGGTTTGTTCGTAGGCATCTTCGGTACACTGATCCATAAAACTGACGACTGCCGTCTGGTCGCCCTCCATGACGTAGATTACGTCGCCATCCGAGATATAGACCCCCGGCCCTTCATTGTCCACATAGCCGGGGTCGTATGAGACGTTGCACAGTCTGCTCCCGTTTGCCGCATCGAGTTCAAGGGTCGAATAATACCCGCCATTCATTTGGCTGTTCTTGGCTCGATATATTACGGCGCCGTACCACCGCTTAAACGTCTTGCCTTTGAGCAGCTTGGCTGCCTTACCGATAAGCTGCTCATCTTTGGTATAGCGCTTGGCCCCAAGTTCGATACGGGGATAGTTGCTGACCCCAAGCGCTGCGGGCGTACCGTCAAAATCGACGGTGATCGAATCGGGTTTGACGATATCGGTGAGGATTTCGATGGGATAGCTTACGGTCTCAATCACCGCCTGCGTTGCAGAGGCGGGGAGAAATGCGAGATAGATAATGCCCACGCCGACTGCGGTAATCGCAAACGCTAAGACGAGTAGGCCGATATAGGTGGAGCGTTTCACGGTGGGGCACCTCGCAAACAGTATGCATTCATTAAGATAAGTGATACCAGCTTACGACAATATTCAAAAGAAAGCGACCGTCCGGAATGAGGGGGCTGAAAGGCCCCATTGGGCTTCGATTTGGGGTCGCCAAACGTAGGCTGGGCTTGATGCCGCCTCTTTTAATCGGGGCTGATTCTTCTCTGGACCACCACAAAGGGGACAGGCACCTTTGTGGTGGTTTCGTTTGTCTCGATCTGTAACGTCTTGGCCGCTAAAAGTGGGCCTGGTGTTACAGATTGAGATTTTCGGACGGGGCTCCGCGGTTAATCTCGATCTGTAACATCTGGGCCCCAATTTGCCGAGTAGTTGTTACAGATTGAGACAAACGGTTGCCGTCGATCGCTTCATCTAAATCTGTAACACCTGGGACCGAAAAGGGCCGCTGGATGTTACAGGTTGAGACAGCGGGGTGTGTTGGAGCGAAAACCACCACAAAGGCCCCTTGCGGTGGTTTTTGAGGGGCCAAATGTTTTCCTGTTAGAGTCCAACGCGGACTGTTGGCACCTTTAGTTGTTAGCGGCGGGAAACGGCCGCATGATTAAATAGTTGAACTATTCTCACTACTTTCACTATTTGCACTATTGATACTATAATCACGATAACGACGACAGTAGGAAGGTGGGGACATTGAAGCGCACGATAATCAACCCGTTTAAGCCGACCGCTGGCGCTGAACCTCCGGTCCTTATCGGACGCGAGCGGGTTATTGATGATTTTAGGGACGGCATCGAAGAAGGCGTGGGCGCCCCCGGAAGGCTCATGCGCATTACCGGCCCGCGCGGGTCGGGCAAGACGGCGCTGTTGACAGAGCTCGGCGATATTGCGAAGTCGTATGGTTGGCGCGTGGTTGACGTGACTGCGGCGGGCAGTATCGTCGACGCCATCCAACATGAGCTCGCACGCACCTTGGACAATACCGAGCTTCATTTAGAAGCAAGTCTTGGTGTGGTGAAAGCGGGCGTATCTAAGTCCTTGACCGGGCCTGAGACGTTGCGGGGCGTCTTGACGAGCGTGGCGTCGCGGGAAACGCAACATGGTGCCGGTCTGCTGGTGACGGTCGATGAAATACAGGATGCGGATGCTGATGACGTGCGGCTCGTTGCAGCGGCCGTGCAGCACCTTATCCGCGAACGCAAGAATATCGCGTTTGTATTTGCTGGCTTGACCATGGGCGTAATGGACCTCATCAACGGCCGTGCCCTTACATTTCTACAACGAGCTAAGGCTGAGGAGCTCGCCTCGATTCCGCTGTCGGATGTTTCGGATTCGATGGCTTCAACCGTGGAAGGTGCCGGTTTGCACTTGGATGGCAAGGCGCTTGAAATGACGGCTTGTGCTACGAGGGGATATGCGTATCTCGTGCAACTCGTGGGCTATCGCGTATTCGCGAATGCGCGCAGGCATGCCGACCGCGATGCGTCGATTTCACTTGAGGATGCCCAGAAGGGCATTGAAGATGCGTATGGGGAGTTTGAGGGCTCCGTGCTCGACGTTGCCCTTGCCGATTTGCCGCTTCGCGCGATTGAGTACCTCATTGCCATGGCCAAGCATGAGGGGAATGTGCCGACCAAAGAGATCGCAGCGGGGCTCTCCTTGCCCCCTGCGAGCCTGACAGCGACACGACGGCAACTTATCAAGGCACAGGTTATCGATGCGCCCTCACGTGGCATGGTGAGGTTCTCGATTCCATTGCTGCGCGAATATCTGCTTAAGAGCTCGAATGAAATCCTATCAAGATATTGATATTTGTCGGATAGCTTGAAGGGGCCAAAAGCCAACGTCAGAGACTAAAAACGGCCTTCAACGCCGGCGATTGGTCCCTGCCAACCCAAAGAAGCCGCCGCAGGGATGGTTCCTGCGGCGGCTTCTTGCATCGTAGGGCGGAAATGATCGCCGAAAACCACCACAAAGGGGACGGGCACCTTTGTGGTGGTGGGGAGCGAGCTCGATGTCGCCGTTCGGGTTGAGCAACATTTCAATGAAAACCTCTACAGGATTTCGTCCGGGCTGGCGGATTTGGTCGTTTTGGGGATGCCGAGTTTGGACGATGCGAAATCGTCAACATTGTCCTTGATTCCATCTTTAGTGAAGACGGTGACCGTATAGGTGCTGTGCCCAAATTCGCTTTTGTCGCGTATCGCCCAGGCCTGCCAGTAGGCAGCTCTGCCTCGCTCTCTGATTTTTCCTATGCGGCGGAGTTCTGTTCGCTTTAATTTCTGGTCGCTGTCGACGGTTCGGCCGACCTCATCGGTGAGCCCGCACTGTTCAAGCAGTTTGTCGAGGACTTGGTTCATGTGACGCTCATCGGTGTTTGGAGCATAGTCGTAAGCGAGGGTGATGGAGGCAAGGGGTTGGTCATCGATCAGATAGTTCATCGCTTGAGGTTCAAGGTTGAAGTAGGGAGAACGTCCGTCGACCTGACCGAGCAGCGGTAGCTTTGACCGCCAAAGCCCGGTGGGAATTGCATCTTCGTAGAGCACACCGCGGCAGATAAAGGAGAGCGAGGTGGCACGCGAGCCGGCGTCGACCATCCCGCACAAATCGAAGGGTGAGGCGATACCCAGGGAAAAGGGTGTGACGACGATAAGAAAGAGCATCACGATGGGTATGGCGAGAATGGCAATGACGTTGCGAGCAGTAGAATAAGACGACTTCATATCTGCTCCTTGAGACGAAGAGCTATCAAGAACGAGAGAAATGAATATGCTTTAATCACAGTTCATTTTAACCTCAATACGAGCAGGAATAACGGATATTAGGAGCGAGCTCGATGTTGATGTGGACCAACACAAATGAACTGCGTCCCCTTTGTGGTGGTTCCGTTTGTCTCGATCTGTAACAGCTGGGCTGTTAAAAGCGGGCTTGGTGTTACAGATTGAGATTTTTGGGCGGGGCTCCGCGCTCCATCTCAATCTGTAACACCTGGGACCGAAAAGGGCTGCCAGATGTTACAGATTGAGATAGTTGGGTTCCACGGTCGCGCCGGACCGACACTCTCAAGTCCTATCTTTCAATCACTCAGAAAATCTTATATATAGAGACTTAGATTTGTGTATAAGATCGTACAAAGCTGGCAACAATACTTCTCGAACAACGTGAAGCCGCCCCGTAGGGCGGCCGCCCCAAGAGAGGTGATTCCATGAGAATCGATAAGCTAGCAATGACGTCGCGCGAGGCGCTGCAGACCGCCATGAGCACGGCTGCCGACGCGCAGGCCGGCGCGGTGGAGCCGATTCACCTGCTGTCCGCCCTGCTCGGTGCCGGCGAGCGCAATATCTCCGTGATCATCGAGCGCATCGGCGCCGACCCGGCCCAGCTTGCACGCTCCACACAGGATGCCATCGACCATGCGCCCAAGGTGTCGGGCGAGGGCCAGCAGATGGGTCTTTCCAACGAGCTCGTCCGCGTCATCGAGAAGGCCGAGAAGAAGGCCACCAAGATGGGCGACAGCTTTGTGGTGACCGAGCATCTGCTGATGGCGCTTGCCGAGGACAAGGGCGAGGCGGGCCGCGTACTGCGCGACGCCGGCGTTACCAAGGAACGCATCGAGCAGGTCTATGAGGAGCTGCGTGGCGATGACCGCGTGACGTCTGCCGAGGACAAGACCCAGTTTGAGGCGCTGGAGCAGTATGGCCGCAACATCTGCGACCTGGCCCGCGCCGGCAAGCTCGACCCGGTCATCGGCCGTACCGACGAGATCCGTCGTACTATTCAGGTCCTGTCCCGCCGCACCAAGAACAACCCCGTGCTCATCGGCGAGCCGGGCGTCGGCAAGACGGCCATCGTCGAGGGCATCGCCCAGCGTATCGTGGCCGGCGACGTGCCGAGCACCCTGCGCGATCGCGACCTCATCGAGCTCGACATGAGCGCGCTGGTCGCCGGCGCCAAGTACCGCGGCGAGTTCGAGGACCGCTTGAAGGCTGTGCTCAAGGAAGTGCAAAAGTCCGAGGGCAAGGTCATCCTGTTCATCGATGAGCTCCACACCATCGTGGGCGCGGGTGCCACCGAGGGCTCCATGGACGCCGGCAATATCCTCAAGCCGGCGCTCGCTCGTGGCGACCTGCACGCGATCGGCGCGACCACGCTTGACGAATACCGCAAGTACATCGAGAAGGACGCGGCGCTCGCCCGTCGTTTCCAGACCGTTATGGTGAGCGAGCCTACCGTCGAGGACACCATCTCGATCCTGCGTGGCCTCAAGGAGAAGTACGAGATCTTCCACGGCGTGCATATCACCGATAGCGCGCTCGTGGCAGCTGCCGACCTCTCCGATCGCTACATCGCCGACCGCTTCCTGCCCGACAAGGCCATCGACCTGGTCGATGAGGCGGCAAGCCGCCTGCGCATGGAGCTCGACAGCATGCCGGTCGAGATCGATGCCACCACGCGTCAGCTCACCCAGCTGCAGATCGAGGAGCAGGCGCTCATGAAGGAGACCGACGACGCCTCCAAGGAGCGTCTGGAGGCCCTGCGCCAAGAGATTGCCGAGGTCCAAGAAAAGCTCAACGTGCAAAAGGCCGGCTGGCTCAACCAGAAGAACGCCATCGACCACGTGCAGGAGCTCAAGGGGCAGCTCGACGAGGCCAAGAGCGAAGAGGAGCGCGCAACGCGCAATGGCGACCTGGGCCGTGCGTCCGAGCTGCGCTACTCCGTGATTCCGGGCCTGCAGCAGCAGATTCAGGATTCCGAGGCTGCGCTCGAGGCGCAAAAGCAGCAGGACGGCGAGGGCCTCAACGAGCAGGTGACCTCCGATGAGATCGCTGAGGTCGTGAGCGCTTGGACCGGCGTGCCCGTCTCCAAGATGATGCAGGGCGAGCTCGACAAGCTGAAGGGCTTGGAGGGCGAGCTGCATAAGCGCGTCATCGGCCAGGACGAGGCGGTCTCCGCTGTCGCCGCGGCCGTGCGTCGCAGCCGTGCGGGCCTCTCCGATCCGGACAAGCCCATCGGCAGCTTCTTCTTCCTGGGCCCCACCGGCGTGGGCAAGACCGAGCTCGCCAAGGCGCTTGCCGAGTGCCTGTTCGATGACGAGCGTGCGCTCGTGCGTATCGACATGTCCGAGTACATGGAGAAGTTCAGCGTCCAACGTCTGATCGGTGCGCCTCCGGGATACGTGGGTTACGACGAGGGCGGCCAGCTTACCGAGGCCGTGCGCCGTCGTCCGTACTCCGTGATTTTGCTCGACGAGATGGAGAAGGCTCATCCGGATGTCTTTAACGTGCTGCTGCAGGTGCTTGATGACGGCCGTCTGACCGATGGCCAGGGTCGCCAGGTGTCCTTCAAGAACACGATTATTATCATGACGTCCAACGTGGGCTCCAAGGCCATCGCCGATCTGTCCGGTAAGGACGAGGGGGAGATGCGCCATCAGGTCGACGCCGCCATGGCTCAGACCTTTCGCCCCGAGTTCCTCAACCGTATCGACGATATCGTGGTGTTCCATCCGCTCGGCATGGCGCAAATCGAGAAGATCGTCGATATCCAGCTTGCCGATGTCCGCGCACGCCTGGCCAACGAGCGCATGACGCTTGCCGTCACCCCGGCGGCCAAGCAGATGCTCGCCGTGGGCGGCCTGGACCCCGTGTTCGGTGCCCGTCCGCTCAAGCGCCTGGTCCAGCGCGAGGTCGTGGACGCCATCGCCGCCGCCATCATCGACGGTACGGTGCGCGAGGGCGATCAGGTGACGGTCGATGTCGACAAGGACGGTGCTTTTACCGTCGTGTGCGATAACACGCCGACGGCCACCTACGAGGTCCCAGACGCCGAGTAGATTTTGGGACCGGCTTAAAACCGCCCCTCATCGCAAAACGCCAAGGGCGGCGGATCCAATTGGATCCGCCGCCCTTTTTCGTGCGACAATCGATGATGTTGAACGGATGCGATGCAAGGAGATGCGCAGATGACAGACAAGAACAAGACGGACACGCCGGCGACCGATGCCGCACCCGCCGCACCCAAGCCTGCGCCTAAGCCGGCACCCAAGCCGCGCGACCCCTACATCCGTGCCGAGAACGAGGATGACGACGGCTACGATCCCTACAGCGACCGCCGCCCCGAGCGCGAGCCAATGTTCGAAGCCGACCCGTGGCGTTAAAGTAGCTAAAAGAGCCCCGTCCTAAAAAGACTACTCTGGGTGTTGTGGGTGGCTAGTCCTGGGCCTTGATGCTCGGCAGGAGAATCTGGGCGAGGTAGTCGGTCTCGAGTTTGGTCGCAGCGTCGGCCTTGCCGTCTTTGCCGACCAGCACGTTCTTGATCTGGCTGTAGGTGTAGCGGTTGCCGGTCGTAAGTTCGACAAGCTCAATGGCCGTGTCCATGGGATAGGTCGACACGGGATCCTGCGTGCGCCCGTTGATGGTCTGGGGCACCACGTACGGATAGACAGGGCCTGTGGCATAGACGGTATAGCCGTTGCCCAGGTTGGCCGCGCCCAAAACCGTATCGCCTTCATCGGGCGTAAAGCTCTCGCCCTCGCGCACCGCGACGAGCGTCACAATCGGCGTATCGCTGTCGCCGGCAAGATAGATGCATAGCGTGCTGCCATTTTGCCAAGTCTCGACCTTGCCGTACCACTCGACGGGGATATCGAGCTGGTAGAGGTCGGTTGCCTTGTGACGGGCGTCGGCATCACGGGCCGCCTGTGCCTTTTGCGCGCTCACGGCATTGACGGCGGCGTCGCGCCGCGCGGTTGCCGCCTGCTGGAGCACCTTGGCGGTGGCGGAGGAGCTCGCGCCTCCCTCCTCGGCATATTTGGCGGCGGCATCGATCTGGTCGTCGGTTACCGTGTCGGCCGAAGGCACCTTGAGCTTAAAGGTGACCTGGGCACTTAAATCCTGTCCATCGCTCTTAACGGTGACCTGCGTCTTGGTGGTCGGGACGGTATAGATGGTGCCGTCGGCCGCGATGGGGGAGGCAGCGATGGAGAGCGTGTAGTCACCGGGTAGTAGTTTGATGCCACGGCCGTGCTCGTCAACATAGAGTGTTTCGCTTACGGAGGATCCGTCAGAATCCTGGCCACTTACCTGTACGGGAATCTTGGAGCCGGTGGAACAGTCGAGCCCCGCGGCATGTACGCCAATCTGCACCGACATCATCGTGTGGGCATTGGCGGCGACAGCGGCAGCCTGCTCTTGCTGATATCCGTTCCAGGCAGCATAGCCTGCACCACCGGCGACGAGCGCGACGGCCACGACACCGGCGACCATCAGATTGCGGCGCTTGGGCGACATCTTGCGATGGCGAACCTCGGCCTCGCGTGCCGAGGGGACGGACGGAAGGGGAATATCGCCCATGGCGATGGTCTCGTCCACGGCTGGTGCGGAACCCAGGCCAGGAAGCTCGCGGGTCAGCGAATCCTCGGCCGGCAAGCTGTCGAGCAAGGCGGTTTCCTCGCCCGTGTCGGATTCGAGCTGATTGCCGGCCTCGCTTTCGGTACCTTCGTGACCTGCCTCATCTTCGGCAGGCTCAACGTCGTCTGCATCCTGATCATCGGACTGCGCCTCGGCTTCCGGCTCATCCTGCACATCAACGCCCGAATCGTCAAACGCAATCTCATCGAGTGAAATCCGGTCTAAGCTCTCCAAGGCCTCAGCGCAAGCTTCTGCATCTTGGGTCGCATCCTCTTGGCCCATCGTCTCATCTTTCATATATCCCCCAAGCTCAATATCGGGACAACAATGTACCCAAAAACAAGGTCATATAGAGCTGTCAGGCGATCGGAAATCTGATTTTATCTGTGCGAGAGGTTTTGAATGTGTGTGCGAATGGAATATGTGCGTGAATGCGTGCAACAACAAAAAGCCCCGGAAAGCGGGCGAATCGCTTTCCGGGGCTGCGCATGACGCGCGATTGCGGTATCGGCTAAGTTTGCCTACATTCAAATGTGGACGGAATAAACATGTTACTCGGCGTGAGCGTAATCAACCTTGGCGCGGCGGGCGGTAGCCTTCTCCCAATCGCTGGTGCCCTCAAAGACATCCTGCTTGTAGGGATTGCGGCCGAGCTTCTTGGCACGGTAGGCGACGTAGATGATCGCGGCGATGTTGGCGATCAGCGCGACAATCGAGACCGCGGTGGCGGCGCCTGCATCGAGCGTGGAGTGGGTCACAAAGATGGACTCCTCCTGGAAGTAGGGGAACACCTGGGCAAACATGCACCAAATGGCAAGCGTAAAGGCGCGATTCTGAATCCAGCCGCCCTTGTTCCAGATAAAGGCGGCGACGGTGGGCGCCAGCAGCAGCGCAAAGCCGCAGAACCAGGAGTGGGTGGGCAGGCAGTTGTAGGTGTAGCAGAAGTTCCAGATATCGTAGGCGATGATGTAGACCCAGGTCATGTCGGGCCACAGCATGTCGGTCTTGTCCTCGGAGGCGTAGACGCTCCACCAACCGGTCATGCAGAAGATGTTGATGATGCCTGCGATGCCGTTGAACACGTTGTTCCAGCCGGTCAGCTGCGTGGCGCCCTCGGAGGTGACCCAGGTGGACTCGCCCAGGACAAAGAAGTGATAGGCGCTCTCGAAGTCGGACACGACAGCGATCATGATGTTGATGGCGACAATCACAAACGGCCACGCGCGGAACCAATGCGCCTTGCCGATCTTGCCCCACTGGTACTTAATGGCAATGAAGCCCCAGCAACCGGCCAGCGCCGCGTACACCTTGGCGTAGTGGAACCAGCTGTTCTGGTACACATGGGTGGGGTTGGTGAGCGCCCACTCGGCACCCTGTGAGACGCCGATGGCAATGGCGACGCAGTAGATGGTCATGGCCAGCGGAGCCACGCCAAAGATGATGGCCGCGCCCAGCTTGGTGCGGCGGCCGACCTCGTTGAGCACGATCAGGCCGATAAAGACCATGGCCCAGCCGGCCCAGTGGATAAGGGTATCGCTACCCCAAACATCGAACAGCATGCCGCTCTCCTTTCACAAGCCCGCGGCCCCTCTTCCGATCGCGGGCAGTTTGACCAAATGTCGTCAGTTCTGGGGCTTGCGCTCCGGATACTTGGCGGTATAGCCCTCGATGTGGAGTGTCGAGGCGATGATTTCCTTGACCGTCTCGTCGGGCACATCGGGGTGCGTGCGGATATACATCAACAACCCCATGATGAGGGTGTAGAACGTCTCGTAGACATGGTCGATGCGTAGCTCATGATGGGCGACAAAATCCACCACGGTGGTGTCGCAGATATACTGCGCCACGCGTTGGACCACGTTGTGCAGAAAGCCGCCGTAGAGCGCGCCGCTGCTTGAGGTAAGCGTGCTCGGCAACTCGTGGCCGCTCGCGACCAGGCGCTTAAAGAGCGGAGCGACGGTGTCGAGTGCGCCTTCGATGTCACCAACCGTGCGGCTGGCGTTCCACTGCTCGAGCTCGGCGATAAAGCCGTCGATCGCCTCGTCCATAACGGCGGTGACGGCGGCGTCCATATCGGCAAAGTAGTGGTAGAACAGCGAGCGCGTGCAGCCAGCCCGCTTGGTCACGGCCGATACCGAAAGATGGGACACACCAAGCTCGGCGCTCACGGCGCGCACAGCGGCGAGGATCTCGCGACGGCGCTCGTCACCCGTCAGGCGCTTTGCCGCGCTGTCGGACGCGGTGACGACATCAGTCACAGAGATTTTTGCTATGCCATCGCTCATGCGTTTGCCGCCTTTCATCCGTTTGAGCCCGACCATTCGCCTAACAGTCTTGAATATTGTTGACGGTTCGTCAATACTGTTTTTGACACAATGTCAACAATAACGGGTGAACGGCATGGGGGCATGTCGAGCCCGTAAAAAGAGGGGCGCTGCATGCCTGTCGGGCTGCGGCAAGAGAAGGGACAACCATGATTCTCAACGGACCGGGAATTAGCTACACCGAGCCCGACATCGGTTCGGAGTTCGTGCCGCCGCTGCCGGAGCATCCGCGCGAGGCAATCGTCAAGCTGTGCGAGCACTGCACCAACCGTCTGCTGCACCGCGACGAGCTGCTGGGCTACGAGTACTGGTCGTTTGCCGAGGCCGCAACCGACGAGCAGGCCGAAGTGCTCTGCAAGATGAAGATGCGCCGTCCTTATACGCTGCCCGAGATGGTCAAGCTCACCGGCATGCCCGAGGCCGATATCGAGAAGATGCTCGACGATATGAGCTACACGGGTCTGCTCGAGTACAACTGGGAAAACCCCGAGCGCGCCAAGCAGTGGGTGCTGCCCATGCTGGTGCCGGGTTCTGCCGAGTTCCTCAACATGCGCGTGAGCCAGCTCGAGGAACACCCGGTCTACGCCAAGTTCTTTGAACAGGCATCCAAAGGCCCGCTGTCCCGTGCTACGCCGATGGTGCCGCCCGGGGGTGCCGGTATCGGCATGCACGTCATTCCGGTCGAGAAGGCCATTGACGCCGCGAGCACGTCGGTGCCGATTGAGCATATCGAGCATTGGCTCGACAAATACGATGGCAAATATGCCGCTAGCACCTGCAGCTGCCGCGCGAGCCGTCGCGTGATGGGTGAGGGCTGCGCCGACGACCCGGCAGATTGGTGCATCGCCGTGGGCGATATGGCCGACTACGTGGTCGAGACCGATCGTGGCCACTATGTGACTCGCGATGAGGTTTACGACATCTTGCGCCAGGCCGAGGACAACGGCTTTGTGCACCAGATCACCAACATTGACGGTGAGAACAAAATCTTCGCCATCTGCAACTGCAACGTCAACGTGTGCTACGCCCTGCGCACCTCGCAGCTGTTCAACACGCCCAACCTGTCGCGCTCGGCCTATGTCGCCAAGGTCGAGAAGGACAAGTGCGTGGCCTGCGGTCGCTGCGTTGAGGTGTGCCCGGCCGGCGCCGCCAAGCTGGGCCAGAAGCTCTGCAGCAAAAAGTCCGGCGGACAGGTGCCCGAGTATCCGCGCCAGGAGCTGCCCGATGCCACCAAGTGGGACCACACCAAGTGGTCGCCCAACTACCGCAACGACAACCGCATCGAGACGCATGAGTCCGGCACCGCGCCCTGCAAGACGGCCTGCCCCGCGCACGTTGCCGTTCAGGGCTATTTGAAGCTCGCGGCTCAGGGTCGCTATGACGAGGCGCTGGCACTCATTAAGCGCGAGAACCCGCTGCCCGCTATCTGCGGCCGTGTGTGCAACCGCCGCTGCGAGGACGCCTGCACCCGTGGTCGCGTGGACGAGGCCGTGGCCATCGACGAGGTCAAGAAGTTTATCGCCCAGCGCGATCTGGACGCCGCGACCCGCTATGTCCCACCTGTGGTGACCCCGACGCGTGCCGGCGGCTTCGACCAGAAGATCGCCATCATCGGCGCCGGTCCGGCCGGTCTGTCCTGCGCTTTCTACCTGGCCGAGAAGGGCTACAAACCCGTCGTGTTCGAGAAGAACGAGCGCCCGGGCGGCATGCTCACCTACGGCATTCCCAGCTTTAAGCTGCAGAAGGATGTTATCGAGGCCGAGGTCGAGGTTATTCGCCTGATGGGTGCCGAGTTCCGCTATGGCGTGGAAGTCGGTCGCGACGTGACGCTCGACGAGCTGCGCGCGCAGGGCTTTAAGGCCTTCTACGTTGCCATTGGCTGCCAGGGCGGCCGCCTTGTCGGCATTCCGGGCGAGGATGCCGAGGACGTGACCGTGGCCGTAGACTTCCTTCGCGAGGTTAACAGCGGCAAGATCGATACCCTGTCCGGCCGCACCATTGTGGTGGGCGGCGGCAACGTGGCCATCGACGTTGCCCGCAACGCCTGCCGTCTGGGTTCCGAGCACGTTGAGATGTTCTGCCTGGAGAGTGAGGCCCAGATGCCTGCCAGCGAGGAAGAGCGTCGCGAGGCCATCGAGGACGGCGCGCACATCAGCTGCGGTTGGGGCCCCAAGGAGGTTCACCTGGACGAGGCCGGTCATGTGCGCGGCATCACCTTCAAGCGCTGCACGCGTGTCTTTGACGACGAGGGCCGTTTTGCGCCCGAGTACGATGAGAACGATCTGCGTCGTGTCGATGCCGACCGTGTCGTCATGTCGATTGGCCAGTCCATTGTGTGGGGCGACCTGCTGGCTGGCTCCAAGGTGGAGCTTGGCCGCGGTCAGGGTGCCCTTGCCGATCCTCAGACCTACCAGACCGCCGAGCCAGACATCTTTGTGGGCGGCGACGTCTACACCGGTCCGAGTTTTGCCATCGATGCCATCGCCGCCGGCCACGAGGCCGCCGTGTCCATCCATCGCTTTGTGCAGCCGGGGTCCACGCTCACCATCGGCCGCAACCAGCGCCGCTACACCGCGCTTGACCGCGACGATGTCGTGATCGAGAGCTACGACAACGCGAGCCGCGAGGTTGCCCATGTGGACCGCGAGCGCGAGAAGGCCGCGCCGTTTAGCGAGTACGTCGAGACCTTTACCGAAGAGCAGGTGCGCGCCGAGACCGCCCGTTGCCTGGGCTGCGGCGCCTCGATCGTCGACCCCAACAAGTGTATCGGCTGCGGCCTGTGCACCACCAAGTGCGCGTTCGATGCCATCCATCTGGATCGCGATCGCCCCGAGTGCTCCACGATGGTCAAATACGAGCAAAAGCTCCCCAGCCTGGGCAAGTACGCACTCAAGCGTGCCATCAAGATCAAATTCGGTCGCAAGTAAGTAGTCATAACGGGAACGGCGGAAGGAATTAAAAGTGCACGAGCTCGGAATCGTGTATCACATCATTCGCGATGTCGAGAATGTGGCTCGCGCCAACGGCGTAAGTCGCGTTTCGAGCGTGACGTTGCTGTTGGGCGAGGTCTCGGGCGTCGTTCCCGACTTGCTGCTCGACGCTTGGCGCTGGGCAGCAGATAAAAAGTCCATCACGCAGGGCGCGGAGCTTATCGTGGAGCCCGTCGAGGCCGTGACACATTGCGAGGCGTGCGGCTGCGACTACGCGACGGTCGAGCACGGCAAGACCTGTCCCCATTGCGGTAGCGGCGAGACTTATCTGCTGCAGGGCCAGGATGTCATGATCAAGCAGATCGAGACCCCCGACGAGGACCCGGCAGACGCTACCCCTGATGGTCCCGCTGCTCCTGACGCCGTCGACGCCGCCAACCCCCTCCACATCGCCTAACTTAGTTATTGGGGACGTTCTTAAACGACTAGTCATTAAAGAACGTCCCCAATGACTATTCTTTTTTGACGGTTTGCTAGAGCATAACTAACGAAATTAGTCAAATCACGTCTGTTTAAACAAAATATCGAAGAGTCAAGCAGGTTCTTATCCGATTTAAATCGGTATTAATGAATGCTGTGCTTGTATCTGTTTTCTAAGATGGTCAAACTAATTATGTTTAGCGAGGAATAGCTGAAAACCAGCGATGTAACCAACTTGTAACAAAGCAGGACGTTTAAACAAATAATCCAACCGTTCACATTTTTTCCTATAATTTAGCCACGCTTGCGGCTATACTCTTTTTTGTCGTGTAGGAAATACGTAGACAAAAAGGAGGTTATGTGATGGTAAGTATTGTTCTTGCTAGCCATGGGGACTTGGCAGCTGGAATCAAGCAGACGGGCTCGATGGTCTTTGGCGATCAGCCGTCTGTAGCCGTGGTCTCGCTCGAGCCGAGCATGGGCCCCGACGACTTCCGTGCCAAGGTCGAGGAAGCAGTCGCTTCCTTCGAGGACCAGGAGCAGGTGCTCTTCCTCGTTGATCTGTGGGGCGGCACGCCGTTCAACCAGATCAGCGGGCTCATCGAGGGCCACGATTCCTGGGCTATCGTCACCGGTGTCAACCTGCCTATGCTCATCGAGGCATATTCGCAGCGCTTTGACGCAAAGAACACTGCACATGCGATCGCAAAACATCTCGTGACTGAGGCTAAGGCTGGCGTGCGCGTCAAGCCCGAGTCTCTGGAGCCCGAGGAGAAGAAGCCGGCTGCGGCCGCCGCTGCTCCTGCAGGCGCCATCCCTCCGGGAACGGTCATCGGCGACGGGCACATCAAGATCGCCCACGTCCGTATCGACACCCGTCTGCTTCATGGCCAGGTGGCCACCACGTGGACCAAGCAGATCAACCCCAACCGCATCATCGTGGTTTCCGACGGCGTTGCTCACGACGAGCTCCGCAAGACCATGATCGAGCAGGCTGCCCCTCCGGGAGTCCATGCCAACGTCGTGCCCATCAAGAAGATGGCCGAGGTCGTCAAGGACACGCGCTTTGGTGACACCAAGGCCATGCTGCTCTTCGAGAACCCGCAGGATCTGCTCAAGGCCATCGAGGCCGGCGTCGACATCAAGGAAGCCAACATCGGTTCCATGGCTCATTCCAAGGGCAAGGTCGTCGTCACCAACGCCGTCGCCATGGGCGATGACGACGTTAAGACTCTCGAGGCTCTCAAGGCCAAGGGCGTCAAGTTCGAGGTCCGCAAGGTTCCTTCGGATTCCTCCGAGGATCTCGACGCCATGTTGAAGAAAGCTAAGGCCGAACTGGCCGCTCAAGCATAGTAAAGGAGGGTCCGATACATGTCTGCAATCACTATTCTGCTTGTTGCGATTGTCGCGTTGCTTGCCGGTATGGAAGGCATTCTGGATGAGTTCCAGTTCCATCAGCCGCTCGTGGCATGCACGCTTATCGGTCTCGTAACCGGTCACCTTCAGGAGGGCATCCTCCTGGGCGGTTCGCTCCAGATGATGGCCCTTGGCTGGGCTAACGTCGGCGCCGCCGTCGCGCCTGACGCCGCTCTGGCCTCGGTCGCTTCTTCGATCATCATGGTGCTCGCCCTCAACGGCGGCGCCACCGATTCGGCCAAGGCCGTTACCGCCGCCATCGCCGTCGCCGTTCCGCTGTCGGTCGCTGGCCTGTTCCTGACCATGATCTGCCGTACCCTGGCAACCGCTATCGCTCACGCCATGGACGGTTGCGCCGAGAAGGGCGACTTCGCCGGCATCGAGCGCTGGCAGTACGCTGCTATCCTCATGCAGGGCCTTCGTATCGCCATCCCGGCAGTGCTTCTGTGCATCATCCCGGCCGAGGCTGTTACCAACGCGCTTAACGCTATGCCCGACTGGCTGTCCGGCGGCATGGCTGTCGGCGGCGGCATGGTCGCTTCCGTCGGTTACGCCATGGTCATCAACATGATGGCCACCAAGGAGACTTGGCCGTTCTTCGTCCTCGGCTTTGTCCTTGCTGCCATCCCCCAGCTCACGCTGATCGCCCTTGGCCTCATCGGCATCTCCCTTGCCCTTATCTACCTTGGCCTTAAGGATCTGGCCAAGCAGGGTGGCGGCATGGGCGGTGGCTCCGGCGACCCGCTCGGCGACATTCTGAACGATTACGAGTAGGAGGGGAGTGATACATATGGCAGAGAACAAGATTCAGCTCACCAAGGCTGACCGCAAGAAGGTTTGCTTCCGTCATCAGTTCCTTCAGGGCTCGTGGAACTACGAGCGTATGCAGAACGGCGGCTGGTGCTTCGCAATGATCCCTGCGATCAAGAAGCTCTACACCAGCAAGGATGACCAGATTGCCGCTCTTAAGCGCCACCTGGAGTTCTATAACACCCACCCTTATGTTTCCGCCCCCGTCATTGGCGTTACCCTCGCTCTCGAGGAGGAGCGCGCCAACGGTGCTCCGATTGACGACGTCGCCATTCAGGGCGTCAAGGTCGGTATGATGGGCCCGCTCGCCGGCGTCGGCGACCCCGCCTTCTGGTTCACCCTTCGCCCGATTCTGGGCGCTCTGGGCGCTTCCCTGGCCCTGTCCGGCAGCATCGCAGGTCCGCTGCTGTTCTTCTTCGCGTGGAACATCATCCGTTACGCCTTCCTGTGGTACACGCAGGAGTTTGGCTACAAGGTCGGCTCCTCCATCGCCAAGGACCTCTCCGGCGGTCTGATGGGCAAGGTCACCGAGGGCGCTTCCATCCTGGGTATGTTCATCATCGGCGCCCTGGTCGAGCGCTGGGTGTCCATCTCCTTCACCCCGGTCGTCTCCAAGGTCACGCAGTCTGCTGGCGCCTTTATCGACTGGGCTAATCTGCCCTCCGGTTCTGAGGGTGTCAAGGAAGCACTGACGATGTATAACTCCATCGGTGCTAACGCCCTTGATCAGGTGAAGGTCACCACGCTTCAGGCTAACCTCGATCAGCTCATCCCCGGCCTTGCCGCCGTGTGCCTGACCCTGCTGGTCTGCAAGCTCCTCAAGAAGAAGGTCAGCCCGATCGTCATCATCCTGGCTCTCTTCGCCATCGGCATCATCGGTCGCGTCTGCGGCTTCATGTAAGCGCGCTTCGGCTTAAGACCGAGAATTGCTAGACAAGGGCTTTTGAGCCATTGAAACGGACCGCACCCGGTGGGTACACTGGATGCGGTCCGATTGTTTTATTTGGAGGGCGAGGCGCGCATGGCGCAATCTCAGAACAGCACGGTCGATCTGGCAACGCCGGCAACCTGCCTGATGGGGCTTACCAGCCACGGTAACGTGATGGTGGGCAACAAGGCGTTTGAGTACTATAACGAGCGCAATCCCGAGGATTTTATTCAGATCCCGTGGGATGAGGTCGACTATATTGCCGCCGAGGTTTTGCGCGGCACCAAGAAGATCACGCGTTTTGCGATCTTCACCAAGGACAACGGTCACTTTACGTTTTCGACGCGCGACGACAAAGAGACGCTTCGCGCGGTCCGCAAGTACGTTGACGAGGATAAGCTCGTGCGTTCGCCCGACTTTATCGATGTGACGGCCAAGGGCGCCAAGAGCATCCCCTCCGTTATCAAAAACCTCTTCCACAAAGGCAACTAGCCATTAAAGAGCGCCCCCCTAAAGTGGGACGCGGTTTCCCATGAGGCTCGATCGGGAAAGTGCATCCCGGTTCGAGTGCCGATTGTGGGATGTAGTTTCCGGAACGGGCCCGTTTGGGAAACCGTGTCCCGTTTCGAGTCGAAATTCTGGGACACAGTTTCCCAGCGAGGTCCCATGGGGAAAGTCTGACCCAGAATTTGCCTGGATAGTGGGACGCACTTTCCGGAGGGCTGTTCCACCGCAACTTCGAAGAGTGGGTATACGCTGCATTACAGCGGCGTAAATCTGCTACACTAATACAACATGCCTCCGTAGCTCAGGGGATAGAGCACCGCTCTCCTAAAGCGGGTGTCGACGGTTCGAATCCGCCCGGGGGCACCAGAGATTTGTCGAGCCCGGTACCACCACGGTGCCGGGCTCTTCTGGTCTAAGGGCAGGGTTCGAGCCGTCGACACCCGCGTCACCAATTTCCCGCGGGGGGGGGTTGAATTCGCCCGGGGGCACCAGAGATTGATCGAGCCCGGTACACCGCCACGGTGCCGGGCTCTTCTGGTTCATGCCATGTCAAAAACGAAGCGCCCGCTTGCTGGGGGAGCAAGCGGGCGCCTGTGAGTGAATATGTTTGCGGCGAGAGCCGTAATGGGCGGTGGGGTGGCGACTAGTTGACCGTACCGGAATCGTCGCCCGTGCCCGAGCCCGAACCCGAACCCGAGCCAGAAAGTGCGACCGTCAGCGTAATCGTGCTGTCGGTAGACTGCTTACCGGTGGGGGAGACGCCCGTAACGGTGGCGTTTTCGTTGCCGCTCACGGGGTTGCCATTCTGATCGCAGAATGCGATGTTGTAGAACCCGGCGTTGTTGAGCGCGGTGACGGCGGCGGAGATGCTCTTGCCGTACAGGTTGCCCGGAACGCTGGCCTTGCCGGACTTCTTGGCGATGACGACGGTAATCGTGGCGCCGGGCTTCTGCTTACCGCTGGGGTTCCAGCTGATCACGGTGCCCTCGGTAACCGAGTCGTTCTCCTGGTAGCTCACGTCGACGCCGAAGCCTGCCATATCGAGGGCGTTACGCGCCTGGGCCTCGGTCATGTCGGTCAGGTCGGGGACGGACGTGGTATCCGGGCCGCTCGAGACCTTGTACGAGATGGTCGTGCCCTTCGCGACTTCCTTACCGGCTTCGGTGCCCTGCTCAAAGACCTGGCCCTCATCGGCCTCGTTGGCCTCCTCGGAGGCGTTGCCCTTCAGGCCAACGCTTGCCAGCGCGGCTTCTGCCTGGTCCTTGGTCAGGCCGACAAGCAGGGGAACCTCAACCTTCTCGGAGGGCTTGGGGCCCTTGGAGATTACCAGGTTCACCTTAGTGCCCTTGGCCTTCTTGGTGTTGCCGTTGGGCGTCTGCTCGGCGACCTTGCCCTCGTCGACATCGTCGTTGTAGCTTTGGTCGATGGTGCCGACCTCGAGGCCGGCTTCCTTGATCAGCTCGACGGCAGTTTGCTGGTCCTTGCCCAGTACATCGGGAACGGTGACCTGCTCGCCGCCAAAGAGTCCTGTGGCAAAGGCCACCACGATGCCGATGACGGCAACGGCTGCCACCACGGCGGCGATGATCTTGTTCTTGTTGGATTTGGGCTTTTCGACCTCGTAGGAGCCGGTGGAGCCCGAAACCGAGCTACGGGCGGTATTCTGGCCGCTCACGCCCGAGACGGGACGCACCATGGCGCGCGTCTGATCGGAAAGCTCGCGAGTCTTGGTGGCGCCCAGTTCACCGGGGGCACCGATGATGCGCGTGGGCTCCGAGATGTTGACGGCACGGCCCGACAGGTAGCTGTTGAGCACCTGACGAAGCTCATCGGCGGTCTGGAAGCGGTTTGCCGGGTCCTTCTCCATGCACTTGAGGATGATGCGCTCAAGGTCGGCGTCGACACCGGAGTTGATCTGGCTCGGTGGAATAGGCAGCTCGTTGACCTGCTTGAGCGCGACCGAGATAGCGTCGTCACCGTCAAAGGGAACGCGGCCGGTGGCGCACTCATACATCACGACGCCCAGCGAGTAGATATCCGAGGTGGGGCCGAGGTCCTGACCACGGGTCTGCTCGGGGCTGACGTAGTGGGCGGTTCCCAGCACGTTGTTGTCTTGCGTGAGGTGGCTGTTCTTGGCGCGCGCGATGCCAAAGTCCATCACCTTGATGTTGCCGTCGGGCAGCACCATGATGTTCTGCGGCTTAATGTCGCGGTGGATGATCTCGTGCTTGTGGGCGACCGAAAGCGCGGAGCTGATCTGCGAGCCGATCTGGGCGACCTTCTTGGGGTCGAGGGCGCCGTGGCTCTTGATGCCGCTCTTAAGGTCGGTGCCGCGCAGGTACTCCATGACGATGTAATAGGTGTCGCCGTCTTTGCCCCAATCGTAGACGCCCACGATATAGGGGGAGGAGAGACCGGCTGCTGCCTGGGCCTCCTGCTTAAAGCGTGCGGCGAAGGTTGCGTCGCCAGCATACTGCGGCAGCATTATCTTGACGGCTACCGTGCGGTCGAGGACCTGGTCCTGTGCACGGTAGACGGTCGCCATACCGCCTGTCCCCACCTTATCCTTGAGGAGGTATCTTCCCCCGAGGACCCTCTGTTCCATTCCTGCTCCTAACATAACTATTCGCTCAACGATGTGTGTAGTACCTACGATGTGGCCGCTGGGGCCGTGTGGCGCGTTGCCGCTAACTCTTCGGCCGCGGCGCGCCTTGGGTGTCCGATTCGATCATGGACATCACGCTCCCTGTGCGGCAAGCGCCGCGGTCAGGACGATACCGGCGATCTTGGCGGCCTTGACGTCATGCTTGTCGTAATCCTCCAAGGCCACCGAGATGGCGACCGTGGGTGAATCGTAAGGCGCAAAGCCAACGAACATCGAGTTGACGTTGGTGCCGCCGGTCTCGGCCGAGCCGGTCTTGCCGGCGACCTTGACGCCGGGGATCTGGGCATCGGTGCCGGTACCGGACTGGACGACGGCGAGCATGGCCTGCTTGACCTGGTCGGCCGTGGCGGAGCTGACGGCCTGACCCAGCGAGCGGGACTGCGTGGTCTTGACCACAGTTCCGTCCGGGGCGAGTACCTGGGCTACAAAGTACGGGTCCATGACCACGCCACTGTTAGCGATGGCGGCGGCAATCACGGCGTTTTGCATGACGGTGGTCTGCGGCCCGGGCGTGTGGTCCATGCCGACAGGCTGGCCGGCGCCGGCCCAGGCGGTCTCCCACTCGGTCATGAGCGACGGGTCGGCCATGATGGAGGCCGCGGAGGTCAGGTCCTGGCCGAGCTTTTGGCCGTAGCCAAAGGCGTTGGCAAACTGCACGAGCGTGTTTGCGCCAACTTCGTTTGCCACTTGGCCAAAGACGACGTTGGAAGACACGGCAAAGGCCTGCTGCAGGCTGATGGTGCCGTAGCTCTCGTTGGCATAGTTGGTGACCGGCGCGTTGCCGATGTCCATGGAGCCGGGCGCCTGGTAGGTGCTGGTAAGGCTGGCGGTGCCGGTCTCGAGTGCCGCGGAAAGCGTAACGACCTTAAACGTGGAGCCCGGCGTGTACAGCGCGTCCATGGCGCGATTGTACATGGAGCCGTCCTCGCCGCCGCCCGCCTGCAGCAGGGCGTCGATGTTGGTGTTGTCATAGGTGGGCGAGCTGGCGCATGCGAGCACCGCACCGGTACGCGGGTCGATGACCACTACAGCGCCCTTAAAGCCCTTGAGCGCCTGCTCGGCCGCCGTCTGGATACGCGAGTCGATGGTGAGCTTGGCGGTGTTGCCCGGCTGGGTCTGGCCCGCGAGCGACGCGATGGCGTTGTTCCAGCTGGAGTAATCCTTAGAGCCGGTGAGCGTGTCGTTCATGACACTCTCGATGGCGGTGGTGCCATACTGCTGGCTCACGTAGCCAACCACGTGCGCTGCCAGGTTGCCGTTGGGGTAGGAGCGTACGTAGGTGCCGTCCTCCTGCTGCAGCGACTCGGCCAGCGTCACGCCGTCGGACGTGATGATGGAACCGCGCTGGATGTACTTGGAGCGGGCGATAGTGTGGTTGTTGGTCGGCATATCCTGATAGTCCTTGGCCTTGATGACCTGGACATAGGTGAGGTTGCCGATAAGGATGGCGAACAGCGCTGTAAAGGCGAGCACCGCACGGGTTAGACGGTTGGCGAGCGCAACGCGGCCGAGCACACCGGATTCAGGCGTGTCGAGCAGGCGACGGCGCATGCGCGAGCCGACGGAATGGCTGCCGCTGCCGTAGGAAGACGAGGTGGCAAAGCGCGTGCCCGTCGGGGCGGCGGCGGATGCGACCTGATCATCGGTGATGGCGGTCATGGTGCCGGTGCCGGTAAGCTCGGCCTCGCGTCCGGTCGCCTCGTCACCGGCGCGCAGCAGGAGCGCGACGATGATGAAGCTTGCCAGCAGCGAGGAGCCGCCCTGGCTCATAAAGGGCAGGGTGACGCCGGTCAGCGGGATCAGGCGGGTAACGCCGCCCACGATCAAGAAGGCCTGGAAGCTGATGGCGGCCGTAAGGCCCGTGGCGCTAAAGGCGGCGAGGTCGGATTTAGCGCGGGCAGCTGTGGTCAGGCCGCGAACGGCAAAGAGCATAAACAGGATGAGCACGGCGCCGCCGCCCAAGAGGCCCATCTCCTCGCCGATAGCCGAGAAGATAAAGTCGGACTCGACGACAGGGATGTTGTTGGCCATGCCGTTGCCGATGCCAACGCCGACCAGACCGCCATCGGCAAGCGAGAAGAGCGACTGGACGATCTGGTAGCCCTGGCCCTGGGCGTCCTTAAACGGATCGACCCAAACCTGGAAACGCACCTGAACGTGAGACAGGAACTTGTAGGCGCCCACGGCTCCGACGGCTAAGAGCGCAAGGCCGATAACGACATACGAAAAGCGCCCCGTGGCAACGTAGAGCATCAGCAAGAAGATGGTGTAGAACAGCACGGCAGAACCCAGGTCGCGTTCGAAGACGACGACGAGCAGGCACACACCCCACACGGCAAACAACGGCAGCAGCAGTCGCAGGCGAGGGATCTTAAAGCCCAAGATCTTGCGGTTGGAGATGGAGAGCAGCTCGCGGTTCTCGGCCAGGTACCCGGCCAGGAACAGCACGATAAAGACCTTGGCGAACTCGCCGGGCTGGATGGTAAAGCCTGCGATGCGAATCCACAGCTTGGAGCCCGAGATCGTGGTGCCGATAAAGATCGGCAGCATCAGCAGAATGATGCCGATGATGCCAAAGGTGTACTTGTAGCGCATGACTACGTCGAGGTTCTTAACCAACGCGAGCGTTCCCACCATCAGGGCCACCGAGACAAACAGGATGATGAGCTGTGAGATGGCGAGAGCGGGGGCGAGGCGTGTCACGAACGTGATGCCGATGCCCGAAAGTATAAATACGATGGGTAGGATGGCGGGGTCGGCGCCGGGCGCCAAGATGCGCACGGCGATATGTGCCGCGGCGAAGGCGGCAAAGAGGCCGATCGGCACCGCGAGCGTCTCAAAGGAGATGGCGGCGCCCGCGGTGAGCACGTACATCGCATACAGCAGGATGACGGGGAACGCCGAGGCGATGAGCAAGAGCAGCTCGGTGTTGCGGCGACTCATAAGCGGCACTCCCTTTCTAGTTCTTTTCGGAGGCTTCGGCCTCGGCGGACTGTTCGGCGGTTTTCTCGGAATCTGATTCGGAGGTCGATCCCTGATTGGTGTTGTCGCGAATCGTTTGCGCGTCGATCACCTGGCGGGTCTGCTCCTCGTCGATCTGGTGGCGGTACTTGGATATCGTGTCCTGCGCATCGTCGACACTTGTTTGCGGAATGCCCGCCTTGAGGCGGTTTTGCGTGTCTTCGGGCAGGTCGGACAGCTTAATACTGGTTTCGCTTTCGAGCCAGTGAAGCTTGAGTCCGAGCGGCTTGCCGGGCAGGCCGCGCCAGACGGCGACATTGCCCTGGTAGGTACCCAGGTAGTACGAGCCGGTGACACCCGTGTAGGCCCAGATGCCAGCTGCCAGCACAAAGACGAGGGCCAGGATGGCGGCGATAGTAATGTTGCGGCGACGCACGCGTTGCGCCTCGCGCATAACGCCATCGTCAACCAGGTCAACGACTACTACGGTCACGTTGTCGTGGCCGCCGGCGGCAAGCGCCGCGTCCACTAGGTTGTCGACGCAGATTTGCGCGGTTGAGGACTGCGTGGCGATGTTCTCGATATCGCTATCGGGAATCATGCTCGAAAGGCCGTCGGAGCACAGGATCAGGCGGTCGCCTTCCTCGATATGCAGAGTGAAGTGGTCGGCATACATGGCGGGGTCCGAGCCCAGCGCACGGGTGATGACCGAGCGGTTGGGGTGGACGCGAGCCTCGTCTGCCGTAATCTCGCCGGCGTCCACGAGCTCCTCCACGTAGGAGTGGTCGCGGGTCACGCGGATGAGCGTGCCCTCGTGGAGCAGGTAGGCGCGAGAGTCACCCACGTGGGCGATGGCGAGCGTGTCGTTTTCGATATAGGCGCAAGTGGCTGTGCAGCCCATGCCGGGCTTGCCCAGGCCGTTCAGGGCCGCCTCGATTACGGCGGCGTTGGCTGCCTCGACGGCTGCGGCCAGGCGTGCTGCGTCGGCGGACTGCGGGGCCGTCTTGGCAATAGTCTCGACGGCGATGGAAGAGGCTACCTCGCCGGCGGCGTGACCGCCCATGCCGTCGCATACGCAAAAGAGCGGCGACTGCACCAGGTAGGAATCCTCATTGTGCGGGCGTACGCAGCCAACGTCAGAGCGGGCGCCCCACATGAGTTGCGTGGTGGTGCCGGCATCATAGGTCGAGTCGGTCTCGATGCGCTCCTCGGTCAGGGGCTCAAAGCTCATGGTCGAGCCGGGGTCTTTGAGCTTGGCCTCAACGGCGGCAACGTCGATCTCGGCTGTGTCACCGGGAGAGATGGTGTCGGTCTCGGCGTTTGATTCGGAATCGCCGGTGTCCGGGGAGCCGGGCTCTTCGGACGCGCAGGCGGTCGACTCGTCGTCTTGCGGGCTGACGTCTATAGGCTCGGGCGTCGCAAAGTGCGACGGCGCGGGTGTGCTTTGCGACTGGGCGGCGGGCTCGGCCACGGCATCGGACTCGCTTGCGGGCGCAGGCTGCGGGGCCTTGGGTGCAGGGCCGTCCTCGGGGGATGGCCCCGCCTCGGGCGCCGGCGTAGACGCGGGCGCAACCTCGGATGCCGGGGCTATGGGAAACGCCGGCGCGGCGGGTTCGGGTGCCGCAAACACCGCAGCGCTCTCGTTGATTGCCGCGGCGACGGGCTCTGCAAAGTGAGCCGGCGCCGGGGTTGCTTCGGGCGCTGTGGGCTGTTCCGCAGCATGTGCGCCGATGGGCGCCGCTACGGCATCCTCTTCGCCCTCGTTATCGGCGAGATCCGAAATATCATGCGTTACATGCGAAAGAGGCAGGGAGAACACGGTGTCCTCGGGCTCCACGGGTGTGGAGTCCGCCGGAGCGGCGTGGGCCGGTGCAGCTACGGCGGCAGCCGGTGCCTCGGTCATGGTTGCGGACTTGTTCTCCTCGTCGATCATCGACGGTTCACCTTCATGACCACGTCGCCAATCTGGACTTCGTCGCCCTCGCGCAGCGTCGCGGGCTCCACGAGCTGGCGGCCGTTGACGAGCGTGCCGTTAAGCGAGTTGAGGTCCTCGATGATGAGCGCCGGGCCCTGCAGCGAAAAGCGCGCATGCGAGGCCGAGACGAACGGTTCGTTGATGCAGATGTCCGAAGATGGCGAGCGACCGACGATGACGGGGCCGAGCATGTCTACGTGGATGCCACGGATGCCGCGCGGGCCCTTGTCCACATCGATCGTCCAGATAGCCGAGTCGCGGCGCTGTCCGCGAACAAGTCCCACGCCGGTCTTCATGACGGCGAACAGGAAGATATAGAGCAGGGCGACCAGGACGATGCGGCCTGCAAAAAGGACGATATCGATGTTCATAAGCGACTATCCCCTAAATTCAAAGGTGCTCAGGCCAAACGTCAGTAGATCGCCGTTGCGCAGCGGGCAGCGCGTAATGCGGCGGTTGTTGACGAGCGTGCCGTTGGTGGAATTGAGGTCCTCGATCGACCAATCCGAGCCCGTAAAGGTGAGCTGGGCGTGGCGGCGCGACACGTTGGGGTCGCGCAGGGCAATGTCCGAAACCGAACGCTCGCGACCGATGGTCACCTGTGCGGAGGTGATGCTATGGCTCTCGCCGCTCACGACGTCGACGAGCTGGGCGAGCGGGCGCTGCGGGGCGCGAGTGCTTGCCATGTTGGAGGCGATGCCGGCTGCGGCGCCTAGGCCCACGGCGGCACCGGTCGCGGCGGCTCCGCCCATGCCGGCAAGCGCGTCGCGCGAGACGGTCTGCGGCACCGGGATAGGAGCGGCGGGGTCGGGGACGCTAGGCGCGAAGGGGTCTGCTACGGCAAGCGGGTCGGGAGCGGCGGCGCGAGGCGTCGGCTGCTGCTGGGGCATGGCGGCGGGGCGCTGCTGCTGCGGGGCAGCAAACTGCTGCTGGCCGGCGCGCGGGGCGCTGGCGGCACGGCTTGCCGCGGAGTTGTTTTGGCCCAGACCGTTTTGATAGGCGCGCTCTTCTTCGTACAGGCGGCCGAGCGTGGGGGCATCGACGTTCTCGGCAAAGACCGAGAACTTGCCGGCGCGCAACTGCGGATCGATCATAAAGCGCACGAGGGGCTCGCCGACAAAGACATAGCGGCGCTTTTCGGCCTGCGCCTTCACGAACTCGCGGACCTCGCGCGAAAGCTCGGGGTAGAACGGGGCGAGCATGGGATCGTCGTCGGCGGCGATCAGGATGGTATAGAGTGCCGGCGCCGTGTTGACGCCATTGATCACCAGAGTCTGATCCTCCATGTCGCGAGCGGCCTGCTTGGCAAGCTTCTTAAAGGAGAACGGGGCACGGGTGGCACCGAAGATGCCGGCCACGTGGTCCTCGAAGATGTTCAGGAAGTTCACGAAAGATCACTCTCCGTATAGGTTCTTTGGTATCCGAGCAAATATAGGCATATCCCAACGATTATAGAGGATAGGGTTCCCGCAACCGCCGCCTTGGCGGCGACCGCAGCTGCAAGGCTGGCAATTTCCATATGGTGTGCAAGACAGGATGCCGCTGCGCAGCCGATGCCGGTGACGGCGATAGCGGCGATTGCGGCAAGGTTTGAGCCCTGGTCGGCACGCTTGGCATGGGTATTGAGCAGCGCAGATGACGCTGCGGCAGTTGTCGCGACCAGTACAAAGGCAGCCCAAAGGAGCGGGTCTTCTAGCGCTGCGGCAACGTTACCGAGCCCCAGCACGCCTCCGGCTGAAAGCGCGACCGTCGCCAGACGGGCAAAAAGCACGCCCATGCCCGTTGCCGCGGCGGCGCTTGCCGGGCCGAGCCAAAATGACGCGACGCCGGCGGCGACCCCAGCTGCCAGGAAGGTATTGCCAGTCAGACAGCCAAGCGCGAGTGCACAGGTGAGCGCGGCGCTCGCGGCAGCCTCGGTGCGACCCCAGGCGATCCACCATCCGGACATGGCGGCGGCAAAGATCACCGCGACGGGCAACATCGACAGGATGCCCTGCGCCTGCATGGTGGCGTTGGCCATGAGCACCAAAAAGCCCACAGCCGAGATGGCCGAGCCGATCTGGGGGGCCAGGCCAGCCGCCGCTCCGATCGCGATAGCCGCAATGACCAGGCCGGGAAGCGCCGCGACCCCGGCCGTTTGCATCAGCAAAAAGCTAAAGGTGCCGCACGTTAGCGCCGAGATAGCGTGCATGGTGTAGTCGCGCGCATGGCTCCAGCGCGTGCCCGCCCAGCCGAGCGCGGGGTCGACCTCGATGGCGTCGTCCTCGTAGTACGACGGCTCGATATCGTCGAGCTCTTGCTCGTCATCCGAAAGCTCGCCAACCATTTGCTCCAGACTGCGACGGCCCTCGCGCACGCTGCCCAGACCGGCAAGGAGTTGGTCGCAAAATGCCTCGATGCTGTTGGGGCGGTCCTGCGGCATGGGGGAGAGCGCGCTCATGAGCGCGGCCTCGGCTCCCGGGGGAAAGTGTGGTATCAGCTCGCTGGGATAGGTGGCGCCGCCGATGATGCGGTCGAGCGAGTCGGCGGGCTTGGCCGCCATAAAGGGAGCGCTGCCGCACAAGCCCTCATAGATAACGCAGGCAAGGGCAAAGACATCGGCGCGTTCGTCGACCGTGCCGGTCTCGATATCGAGCTGCTCGGGCGGCATGTAGCCGATGGTGCCGCCGCGCGAGCCGCCAAAGCCACCGGCGGACGACAGTCGCGCCATGCCAAAGTCGGTGAGCTTTACATTGCCCGAGTGGTCGATGAGCACGTTGGCGGGCTTAATGTCCAGGTGGAGTACGCCATTGCTATGGGCGAAGGTGAGCGCCTGGCCCAGGGCATCGGCAATGGCCGCGGCCTCGTCAAAGGTGAGCGAGTGGCCGTCCACGCGATGCAAAAACTCGGCCAACGACATACCGTCGACATACTCCATGACCAAGTAGGCATAGGCGGTGTCGTGCGTAAAGTCGATGACCTGCACGATATTGGGATGTTGAAGCATGGCGGCAGTGTGCGCCTCGCGCAGGACATCCATGATGTCGCTGGCGGGCATGCCGGCGCCGTTGATAAGGGGGATGCGCTTAATGGCGACGCGGCGGCGCAGGTGCGTGTCGCGGCAGATCTCGATGGAGCCAAAACCGCCGGTCGCAAGTGTCTCGAGCGGCTGGTACCGCTTGAGCAGCTCGCGAGAGCTGGTACCCTCCAAAGGAACGTCCGGCGAGAACCGGGCGGTATGTTGCGAGAAAAGCGGCATGGCCAACCCTCGTGCGTTTAAAGTTCGTTTGCGAGTGGCGGGCGCGGAGCCGAGCCGTTCGCGGTGGCATAGATGCTGCTAGTGTAACACGCTCAGGTGCATGGGGAGGATAGCGGGATGCGAGGCTGCCTGTCTGGTTTGGTCTTAGCGCTTCTTCTTGTTCTTCTTCTGCTTGCGCTGCTTGCCTTTGGTCTCCTGGGGCTTGTCGCCCTGCTTGGCCTCGGCGGCGGCCTTCTCGGCCTTCATCTTCTTGCGTTTGGTCTCGATGCGGAGTTTTTTGTTGATGCGCGCCTTGAGGAAGGGGCCAAACTGCTCGGCATCGCCGCGAACAAAGGTGTCCTTGGGGATCGTCACGCCCTGGTCGGCGAACATGGCCACAAAGATGCGCTCGCCGTCGAGCACGTGGTCGAGCTTCTCAAACGGGAAGAACTGCGACTTGCCGCTCTTGCCCCAGACCATCAGGCCGTCCTCGTTGGCGGCGACGCGGCGGTAGCGGCCGCCCATGGACTCGTCTGCCTCGACGGCTTCGATAAAGTCGCGCGCGAGCGTATGGTGCAGATTTTTGCTCCACCAGGCCAAAAAGGCGCCGAACACGATCAGCACGACGCCGAACTTGATCCAGCTGCCGCCGGCCACCAGCATGCCGATGCCGATGAGCACGGCAATCGCGGCGGCGACGTACAGGGAGCCACGGCGCCTGGGCGAGGCGACCAGGCGGGCGAAGTCGGTGACGAGGTCGTTTTCGTACTGATACTCGTTGAGGTACAGAATGCCGTCATCGGCCGCGGCCTGCGCCTCGAGCGCGACCTCGACCTGGTCGGCTGCTTCGGAGGGAATGAGGTTGCTCTCTGCGTCTGCCATGCTCTTTGGACTCCTATCGCGGCGGACTCGCCGTACGGGTTATTATGGAATGCAGTATGCCGTGCGACCGCATGGCCGCCGCGGCAACAAGACTCAGTATACCCGGGGGAGCACCCATGGAATCGTTGTACCGAAAGTATCGCCCGCTCACCTTCGACTCCGTGGTGGGCCAGCAGCATATCGTCTCGACGCTCGAGCACGCCATCACCGAGGGGCGCCTGTCCCACGCCTACCTGTTCTGCGGACCGCGCGGCACGGGCAAGACCACCATGGCGCGCATTCTGGCCAAGGCGCTGCTGTGCCGCAATGCCGAGGCGGCGCGCGCCGAGGGTGCAAGCGGCTGCATGCCCGACGGTACTTGCGAGGAGTGCGAACTCATTGCCGAGGGCAACCACCCCGATGTCTACGAGCTCGATGCCGCAAGCCGTACCGGCGTGGACAATGTGCGCGAGGAAATCATCAACTCCGTCAACTTTGCCCCGGTGCGCGGCAAGTACAAGATCTATATCATCGACGAGGTCCACATGCTCACGACGGCGGCGTTCAACGCGCTGCTCAAGACGCTTGAGGAGCCGCCGGCACACGTGATCTTTGTGCTGTGCACCACCGACCCGCAAAAGATTCTGGAGACCATCCTCTCGCGCTGCCAGCGTTTCGATTTCCATCGCATCGGCAACGAGGATATTGAGCATCGCCTGGCATACGTGTGCGAGCAGGAGGGTTTCGATTACGACGACGAGGCGCTGGCTATCGTGGCGCGTCATGCCAAGGGCGGCATGCGCGACGCGTTGTCCACGCTGGAGCAGCTGAGCGTCTTTGGCAACGGTTCTGTGCATGCGGACGACGCCCGCTCGCTTTTAGGCGAGGTTTCGGACCAGATTCTGGGCGAGTTTTCCCGCGCCATTGCCGATCGCGATGTTGCCGAGCTCTATGGACTGATCCGTGCGCAGGTCGAGGAAGGAAACGACCTGCTGGAGCTGACGCGCGACCTGGTGGCGCATGTGCGTGACGTGTACGTTGCCTGCGTTGCCGGTGCCCGTGCCGAGCTGTTTGAGGGCGGCTCCGAGCAGGCCGAGACGCTTGCTGCCGAGGCCGCTGCCTTTGGCGAGCATCCTGCCGACCGCCTGGCCCGCGTGCTGACGGTGCTCGACGATGCCGCACTGGAGATGAGGGGCGCGAGCGACGTGCGCCTGGTGCTCGAGATTGCCTGTACGCGTCTGGCACGTCCCGAGGCTGATTTAACGATTGAGGCATTGGCCGAGCGCGTGGCGCGTCTGGAGGCCATGGTTGCCAACGGCGCCGTGCCGGCGAGCGTGGCTGCTGCTCAGGCCACCGCGCCTGCAGCATCCGTACCCGCTGCTGCCCAGCAGCCGACGCTGATCTCGGGTGCCCGAGCCGCTACTCCGGCGGCATTTGCTACCACCGCTGATACGTCCGCGCGCCAGGGCGGTATGCCTTGGGACCGTGGTGCTGCCGCTCCGGCGGCTCAGCCTGCGCCCCGTTCTGCGTCCGTGTCGGCTTCCAAGCCTGCAGCGTCTGCACCTCAGTCTGCGACGGCTCCGACGCCTCAGCCCGTTGCAGCCCCCGCGCCTGCCACCGCTCCGGCACCTAAGCCCCAGCCCAACACCGCCGCCCAGGTTGCTGCCGCTGGTGCCGCCGAGACCCCCGCGGTCGAGGATGCCGGTGAGCTCCAGCGCAAATGGGCCGAGGTCGTCGAACGCGTCAAGGCTCGTCAGGCTTCCTACGCAGGGCTTTTGCTCAATGCCCGCGCCACAGCAGACGACGGCTCCAAGCTCACGGTCTCGTTCCCCGCGGGCTCGACCTTTGCCATCAAGATGCTCGGACGCGCCGACACGCAGTCGGTGGTCCTGCCGACAGTCAGTGCGGTCTTCGGTCGTCGCACCGTCGACTACGTCCTGGATGGAGGTGGCACGCCGGCTCCTCAACATGAGGAGCATTCTCCATCTGCACGGGCTGCGGCATCTGCGGACCCGCAACCCGTGTCCTCGGCGGCCCCTGCATCCTCGAACGTCAGCGCGACGCAGCCAAAAGCGGCACCGGTAGCGGCACCGACCCCGTCGGCGCCTGAACCCGCTGCGCCCAAACAGGCTGCTCCGGTCCCCGCGCCCAAGCCCTCCGCCGCGCCTGCGCCCAAGTCATCCGACCTGGGCAAAGCCCCCTGGCTGCGCTCCGACAACCCCGCTGGCGCTCCTGCCACGGGCAAGCTCCCGACCGAGCCCGCGCCACGAGCGCCCGAGCGCGCGTCCGCTCCCAAGGCTCAGCCGTCTGCGCAGTCTGCACCGTGGGAATCCGAGCAGGTGCCCTACGATGACGCCATGGTCGGCGGCTTTGCAGGCGATGCGAGCGGGGACGATCTGCCTCCGTTCGACGTGCCGGGTGCGACGCCCGCGCCCAAGCCCGCTGCAACTGCCCCCAAAGAGGAGGACGCTCCTGCAGCTCCCTGGGAGTCCAACCCCAGCGCGGGCAGTCCCTTCGGCCATCAGGGCGCAGCCCCAAGCATCCCGCAGACCGAGGACGAGGCCAAAGCCCTCATCCGCAGCGTCTTCGGTCAGGCCACCATCTTCAAGCCGGTGGAGTAGCTGTACAGGCGGGTATACTGCTCAAGAAGAGATGTCTTTGAACGGAGCGAGCTTATGATGTGGGAATATGTCCGCCTTGAGGACGATACGCAGGTTTCGTATTCCGAAGTCCGTGAGGACAATACGGTGAAGGTCGTTGTGGAGCGCCCACGCGATTGGGGTTTTGACACGGCGGAGTGCATCTTGCCGGCATTCAATTGGGTGTCGCACGAGGGCTTTAGCGAAGCAGACCTCAAAGAACTCGATGATTTTGTACGCAACAACGCCCCGCTCATCTTGCGTTTTGCTTACGAAGGCGGACGGGTCTATGCCTAGTCTTTTCCGACTCGGGCCGTACATCATCTTTTTCTGGACAGGGGAGAACGGCGAGCCCGTCCATGTTCATATCGCGGTCAAGCGCCCCACCGCCGAGGCGACCAAGATATGGCTTACCCGCTCCGGCGGATGCAAGCTGGCCCATAACAAGGGCGATATTCCTGCTCGGGATTTACGCGATATCATGCAGTTTGTTTCATCTAACCATGCGCTGATTTGCAAACGCTGGAAAGAAACAACCGGTGGGCTGTCGTTTTACTGTTGAGAATCGCTTGCTGGGCTTAGGACCCCTAGCCCTTTAGGGGCTCTTTATCCGGGCGCATTTGAATTTCGGACATGTGTAGCGTGGTGCCGCGTGTCTCGCATTCGAGCAGGCAGATGCGTGACGGTCGGCCTAGGGTGCTGAGGTCGACACGATACGTCGCGCGGCTGTCCGTGTACTCGACTTGCTCGGCGTCGAGGGTTGCTCCGATTGTCAAGAAAGCGCCTGGTTCGGCACCGACAATCTTGGAGTCCTTTATCTTGACCTTGAACTCTTGGTAGAGGGACGGGCTGTTGTAGTAAATGGTTCGGGTTCCATCGGTGCACTCATCGGTCGCTTCCCATTTGACGGTGGGCTGGTCCGAGCTGGTTATCAGCAGTTCTGCTCCAAAGGCTATAGCATGGGTGATGACAACCAGTAATGCCCAGCCGACAAAGAGATAGAGAACCACATATGCAACGGGGTGTTTTGAGCGGATGTTTTGGAGCGCGTCGGGGGCATTCATGGAGGCACCTCCAAATTGCTGTCTGTGACAATCAAATTATACCCTGCCATCATGAGCGCCGCCTCGAGCAGCGGTTCGGCATTTTGTTATCTAGCTGGATGCAGAAAATGTCGGATTCCGGCTCTACAAGATTTAGCTTTCAATATTATGCAGATGCGAATTATTCAACTTCGCATAATCTTTGGGTGCGGTTTGCACTCCAGGACATGTATATCGACTGAGGTAGCGTGTCCGCCCCGCTTGCTTGCCCCGCGCCGTGGTACGATTTTTGAGTTTGAAAGTCCCGCCGTGCTCCGGCTGCCCTTGCAGCTCGGCGCGCGGCCGCACGTAAAGGAGCCATCATGGCCGGTATGAACATGCAGCAGATGATGAAGCAGGCCCGCAAGATGCAGGAGCAGCTTGCCGCCGCGCAGGAGAACCTCAAGTCTCAGACCGTCGACGCCTCTGCCGGCGGCGGCATGGTCAAGGTGACCGTCAACGGCGAGATGGAGCTCGTCAACCTCACCATCGATCCCGATGCGCTCGATCCCGAGGACGTCGATATGCTGCAGGACATGATCATGGCTGCCGTCAACGAGGCCGTCCGCGGCGTCAACGAGCTCGCCAACAAGCAGATGGGCGCCATCACCGGCGGCCTCAACATCCCGGGCATGCCGTTCTAAGACACGCATATATATGAGTGCGAATCACAGTCTGCAAAAACTGCTCGATGAGCTGGGCCGCCTGCCGGGCATTGGTCCCAAGTCAGCTCAGCGCATCGCCTATTACCTGTTGGAGGCTGACGCCGAGGAGGCGCGCCGCCTGGCCGAGGCCATCCTGGAGGTTAAGCAGGAGGTTCACTTTTGCAGCCGCTGCTTTAACTACGCCACGGCCGACGAGTGCTCCATCTGCCAGGATTCGATGCGCGACACCACTCGCATTTGCGTGGTGGGCGAGCCGCGCGACGTCCAGGCGATCGAGCGCACGGGCAGCTACCACGGTCTCTACCACGTATTGGGCGGCGTGATCAGCCCCATGGACAAGATTGGCCCCGAGCAGCTGCACATTCGCGAGCTGCTGGCACGCTTGGGTCACGAGGACATCCACGAGGTCATCATCGCTACCAACCCCAATATTGAGGGCGAGACCACGGCGAGCTACCTGGCCCGCACTATCAAGCCGCTGGGCGTCGAGGTGTCGCGTCTGGCGAGCGGTCTGCCCGTGGGCGGCGACCTGGAGTATGCCGACGAGCTTACGCTCGGGCGCGCCATCGAGGCCCGTCGCACGATTTAGGTGGCGAGCCTGCTCCTGCCGTATGTTTTCCTCGCGACGCACGGGGTAGTCATAATTTCCCCGTGCGACTGTAAGTTTGTTGTGCAACAAAGATGCTTTGTATCCGCTTATCGCATGGATGCTTCCACTCGCATCCTTAATTTGCCCATTCGTTGCGCAACCTTTTGGGTTCGCTGATACACTCAAAATGGATTCGAATGAATGCGCCGCTCCCGAGCGGCGTGTTTTTGTTGGAGGAGAACGCATGCGGCCCGGTGGCACTCAGACAAAGCGCGGCACCGCGGTGCGCATGCGACGCCGACTGGGCTTGGCGCCGCGGGCGTACGCACTGCTGTCTTGCTCGCTGGTGCTGGTCATAGCTGGCGTTTCTGCCTATGGCATGACCGTGCCGTCCATGATGCAGGCACATGCCGCACGCGAACCGCGCGTGGGGCATGAGGTCAAAAGTGATCTGGGCACCACGACTGGATATGCTTGGGCAAGTGTGGTCGCGCATATTGTGTTTGGCGCCGACGACGCGGACGGCGCCGAGGCCCCGGACAACGAAGTCACGCTTGCCAATGGCAAAACCATCGTGCTCACCAACACCAAGATCATCGATCGGTTGTCCAACAATAGCGTGGCGGCAACGGTGAATAAGGTCGAGCGGCAGAAGGAGCAGGACGCCCAGCAGTCCGGAAAGCCCGGTAGCTCGGATACTTCTGGCTCCGGCTCGGATTCGTCGAGTTCGGGCGGCGGCTCTGGGCCGGGTTCCTCTGCCGGAGGGTCTGGAAACGGCGGCTCGACGGGCGGCAACGCTGACAACGATGCAAACTCCGGTGGCCTTTCCGCTGCTGAGGAAGAGAGCATTCACAGTTGGCTTGTAACCAAGTACAACATGCTCGACGGCTATGTTTCTCGTGCCAATGACGTGGTTTCGACCTATAACTCTACGGGAGATCCCAGGCCGTGCGACAGCCTGGTCGGGGAGATGTTTGTCATTCGAGCTGAGTTCGGTCGTCAGACATTCTCGCCCCGGTCAAAGTGGTATCAGCAGTATGCCAATCTGTGGGGTTGTTACACCAACCTATGTCAATGGGTCGGCCATTACGGCGATGATGACGTCGCGCTCGGTAACTTCAACAATAACGTGGCGGCGCTTGCCCTATGATGACCGATCTTGCATCCACCACACCGCAATCGCTCGGTCGCGATCCCATGGTCGGCCTGCGCCTGGCGCGTGTCGACGGGTTTGAGCCGGCCATTGCGCTCGGTCAGGACGAACTGCCTGCCTATCTGCGTCGTTTTACGATGCTGTTTGCCGACGATGCCACCATGCGCCGTGGCGGTATCGGCCGCGTGACGCGTGCCGTCAACGCCCAAGGCGAGGCCGTAGCACTCAAACAGCTCATCTTGCCGACGCGCGATGAGTTTGACGACGATGCCGCCCATGAGGCGCTGGTCGCCAAGTTCAAAGCGGCGTTTCGCGAGGAATATGAATGCCATTGTGCCCTTTCGGGCCTTAAGGGCTTTCCCCGCCTCTATGGCTGGGGCGAAGTTGACGGTGTGCCTGCAATTGTCATGGAATGGGTCGAGGGCGAGACGCTCGCCCGCTTGCGCTCGCGCTTTGCCGTGGACGATGCCGGCCGCCTGTCGCCGCTTGTGGCGGCGCGCTTGGGGCGCGACCTGTTCGACCTGCTCTGCCGCATGAGCCTGGTGGGGGAGGGCTTTGTCCATCGCGATATCTCGCCCGCTAATATTATGGTGCGTACGGCGCGTCTACCGCTTGACCGGCAGCTTGCCGAGGGCACCTTTGACCTGTGCCTGATCGACTTTGGCTCGTCGCTGGCGCTCGAGCCTGCGTCGGCCGTGGCCGGTACCGGCGGCAAGGCGTCGTTTACGGAGCGCTATGCCACGCTGCGTCGCGCGACGGTTGCCTATGCCCCGCCCGAGATGCTCACCGACGATATTCCCGACCTGCGCGCTTTGCGTATGTCGCCGGCAATCGACGTCTATGCCGCAGCAAGCACGGTTTACGAGCTCATTGCCGGCGCCGCGCCATACGAAGCCGCGCCGAGCACTTCGGGCACCTCGGGTTCGCGCAAAAAGACGCGCGACATCGCGAGCCCCTACCGTCTCAAGATGGACACGCTGCCCGACTATCCCATTGGTGCCCATGCGCCCGGTTGCGATTTGACTCAGCTGCTTCGTCGTGAGCCCGATGTGGCGCTCGCTGCGGCCGAGCAGGCCCAGCAGCTGGGGCTTGAGCCGGATTCCGAGGAGCTACGCGATGCGCTGGCGTTTGTCGATGCCCAGCTGTTCAACGTGGTGATGGCCTGTCTGTCCAGCCATCAAAAAGATCGTCCCGAGCCGGCGGCGGTCGAGGCGGCGCTCTCGGCGTTTTGTGAACACTATGCGCAAAATGTCGGTCGTTCGCTCCGCGGCGAGCCGCTCACGCCGTGCCCCATGGATGCGTCTGGCCGCGCGGTTCGTCGCGCGCTGATGGTCGGCGCGACGGTCGTCTGTGGCGTGGTTTGGGCTGTGGTCGTGGTTTCGGCCGCGCTGCTGGCGTCGGGCGCTCGCGTGACGGCGACTTTGGGATCGCTCGTGTGGTCTGGGTCGCTACCGGGTATTATTGCCGCACTGGCGTTGGCGCTGCCAGGTATAGCCGGCGTTGCCGCGGGGACACTTGCGCGCGATCGGCGTTCGGGCTTCCTGCAGGGTGTGCTTGCGCTTTCTGCCTGCGAGGTTCCGGTGCTGGTTGTGGCTGCATGTAGCGTATTTTCCCAACGCGCCGTGATGGGCGGCCTTGTTGCCGCTCTGGTTGCAACCTATACGCTTACGTGGTTTTTGCTTGCGATGGGCTTTGCCTTTGAACTTCCCGTTTCGGCACCGCGACGCACAAAAGCCCAGATGGCGACTCCGCTTGCCGGTGGAGCCGCAGCTGCCCGTACTTTTGGCGGACCTGTCGAAGTATCGTCCGATTCTATTTCTACGACCAAGGAGGCCTAGGTCATGGCATCTCAAGTTGAGCTCACCCCATGCGGGGCCATGTTTGACATCTTTAAGCGCGCGGCGCATCTGAGCCATATCGAGCTGTGCGGCTTGGTGCTTTCGTCCCGTCCGCTCGCCGACGGCCGCAGCCCGCAGAGCCGGGCCGCCGATCGCTCTTGGGTTTCCCGCTTTATCGTTCGCGCGCCGGTCGGCACGCTTCAGCAGCGCTACTTTGCCGAATACGGTACCTCGGCTGCGCGTATTATGTCGCAACTGGCCCTGCGCCAGCGAAATCCCATGGACTCCACGGCTGTGATCAATATGGTGTGCGGTCCCGCAGGTGAACCGATGGTACGCGCGCTCGAAGAGTGCCACCAGGACACGAATCTCTATCGCAACGCGCTCGATCGCCTGTCCCAGGCGGCGGAACTCATGCCCGCCGAGCGCGCCGAGGCCGTGCTGGTGCTGTTTGTCGCCGTCGGTTGTTCGGCGGATGTGCGGTCCTCGGTGAACTATGCCATCGACTACGCGCACGCGACCTGTGGCGGAGGCACCTCCACACCGCGTTCGCTTGGCATGTCGATGACCGCAGGCGAGCGCGAACCCGCCCCGGCGCACCCCTTGGGCTTGCTGCGCGTGCAAAACAGTTTTGTCGTGAGCGCCCCGCGCTGGATTCAGCCGAGTGAGCAGGGTGTTGAGATTGGCGCGCTGGCCACTGGTGAGGGCGATATTACCGACGTCGGCGACGATGTCTCGGCCCGCCATGCCCATATCTGGTGCGATGCTCAAAATATCTGGCACGTCGAGGACTTGTCGTCCACCAACGGAACCGTGGTGGTAAACGGGGCCACGCGCGTCTGCATTCAGGTCGAGCCCGGCCGTTCCGCCCAACTCAATCCCGGCGACGAGCTCAAGCTCGGCGAATCCACTACCTACGCCATCCTCTTCGGTGCCCTCTAGCCAGTCCCGCCAAATGGTCCCTCCGTCCCCAAGGGATCATTTTGCTCCCGGCAGTCACCCGAGGTAAACCTTTACCGCCCGCCTATATTTGCCGAAATTACACTTGACGGCGGGGTACAATAAACCCGCATGCGGATTTCCGTTGCGGGCGCCTCCCATCGCCGGGGCGTGCCCGGGAGCATCCGGCATGCGGCCTTTGCGGCGCTCG
>CAUBMI010000006.1 GCA_958436995.1 uncultured Collinsella sp. | reverse complement strand
CTTACGCCTTGTTGACGGAGCCAAACTCCTCCATGAGCTCCTTGGTGCGGGCAACGATGTTGTCGCGACCAGGCTTGAGGAGCTTGCGGGGGTCAAAGCCCTTGCCCTGCTGATCCTTGCCAGCCTCGATGTACTCGCGGACGCCCTTGGCGAAGACGAGCTGCAGGTCGGTGTTGACGTTGATCTTGGAGATACCCAGGGAGATGGCCTTCTTGATCTGATCCTCGGGGATGCCGGTGCCACCGTGCAGGACGAGGGGCAGGTCGCCGGTCTGAGCCTTGATCTCGCCCAGACGCTCGAAGGAAAGGCCAGCCCAGTCGGCAGGGTACACGCCGTGGATGTTGCCGATACCGCAGGCGAGGAAGTCGACGCCCAGGTCAGCAATCTGCTTGCACTCAGCAGGATCAGCGAGCTCGCCGCTGGAGGTCACGCCGTCCTCGGTGCCGCCGATGCCGCCGACCTCGGCCTCGATGGACATGCCCTTGGAGTGGGCAAGCTCAACGAGCTCCTTGGTGCGGTCGAGGTTAAGCTGGAAGGTCTCCTCGTGAGAGCCGTCATACATGATGGACGTGAAGCCGGCCTCGATGCACTTGAAGCAGTCCTCGTAAGAACCGTGATCGAGGTGAAGGGCGACGGGAACGGTAACGCCCGTGGCCTCGACGGCAGCCTTGACCATGTCGGCGCAGACCTTGAAACCACCCATCCACTTGGCGGCACCAGCGGTGCACTGAAGGATCAGCGGAGACTTGGCCTCCTCGGCGGCCTGGAGAATAGCCAGGGTCCACTCGAGGTTGTTGGTGTTGAAGGCACCGAGACCGTACTTGCCGGCCTCGGCCTTCTTGAGCATGTCTGCTGCGTTGACGAGCATAAAAGAAACCTCCTGTAAGGTTGCTCCGATAACGCCTGAGATTTTACCACGGCGCACCCGAGCATAAACGTTCGTTTGTTCACGAATATCGTCCAAACAGACTTTTTTGACCGTTTGCCCTACGGAATCGGCCCGTTGGGGAAAAATAGCTTGACGTTTGGACGCTTCTCGTGCTTCAAAAGCCGACTATTAAGCTACATCTGCATGAAAGGGTTCTGCATGAGCTCGCGTGCCATGGTGGTCGAATCGCCATGGCCGGTTAGGCAAACGGTATCGGGTGGGAGAAGCCGGGCGAGCTTGGAGAGCGAGCGCAGAATCGCTGCCTCGTCGCCACCGGCAAGATCGGTGCGGCCGTGGCTGCCCGGGAATAGCGTGTCGCCCACAAAGGCAATGTTCCCCTGCTCGGTGGCAGCAAACAAGACGATACCGCCCGGCGTATGCCCGGGTGTCTCGATCACCTGCAGGCAGATATCGCCCACCTCGATAGCATCGCCCTCGGCGAGCAGGCACGTCGGCTCACCCGGATCGGGCGTCTCGATACCCCACATGGCGCGCTGCTCCTCGATATTTGCGCGAGGTACCGTCACGTCCTTAGCGCACAACTCATATAATGCGCCGTTGCCAATGACAGCTCGAACCCCGGCAACACCACCAACATGGTCGGCATGGCCATGAGTGCATACGGCGCCAAGCACGCGTACGCCGGGATGCTCGGCTCGAATATGCTCCACCAGGCGCTCGCCTTCCCATGCGGGGTCGATAATCACGCACTCATTGTCCGAAATAACAGCATAGCTATTGGTCTGAATGGGACCGTTTACGAGCGTCTCGATCTCGACCGATCCCTTGGGAGTTAAATCCAAGGGCACAGCACTCATGTTCCTCTCCTCTCTATAAAACTCGAGGCATCAAACGATGCCTCGAGTGTAGCGAATATCGATAATGTGACACGTTCGTCGCAACTAAACGCGGCGCTTAAGCTGAGCCCCACCCTCACCAGGCATCAAACGGCGTGCGTCATAGACCGAGTCAACGCTGCTGATGGAAGCCAGCAGCGGATCCAGACCGCTCGCGTCCGAGATCTCGACCATAAAGCGCAGGGTTGCAATGCCCTCGCGGTTGGTCGACGTGGCGGCGGAAAGGATATTGCCGCCCGCATCGCCAATGGCAATGGTGACATCCTTGAGCAGGCCCATGCGGTCCAGGCACTCGACCACGATCTCGACCTGGAAGAGGGTGTCGGCAGCGCCGTCCCACTCCACTTCGATCATGCGCTCGGGATGCTCCATAAGACCCTTGACGTTGGGGCAATTGGCGCGATGCACCGAAACGCCACGACCGCGCGTGATGAAGCCGACGATGTCGTCGCCCGTCACGGGGTTGCAGCAATGAGCCAGACGGACCAGCAGGCCGCTGTTGCTCTCGCCTTTGACGATAATGCCGTTACTGGCGCTCTTGCCGCGCTTTTGCGGCTTGCGGTTGGAGCCGCGAGCGGGCTGCTTCACGACCTCGGCGATAGCCTCGGCCTTGGTGAGCTGTTCCTCGGGCTTGGGGTCCAAGATTTGCTCGACTTTGTTGCCCACGGCACGCGGGGCGACTTTGCCCGCCCCAACGGCTGCGAACAGGTCCTCGAGCTGCTTGAAGTTAAACTGCTCCGCCACGGCATTGAGCGCACGCGTCGAACGCGGCGTAGAAATGCCATATCCGCGCTTGCGCAGGTCCTTGGCCAGCATATCGCGGCCGGCGGCAGCGTCGTCGTCCTTAGTCGCGGCGGCAAAGTAGCGACGGATCTTGGACTTGGCCGAAGGCGTCTTGACGATCTTGAGCCAATCACGCGACGGCTTGGAACTCTTGTTAGTCAGGATTTCAACGCGGTCACCCGTCTTGATCTCGTGCGTAAGCGGCGCCACCGCACCGTTGATCTTGGCGCCGACGCAGTGGTTGCCGACCTCGGTATGAACGGCGTAGGCAAAGTCGAGCGGTGTAGAGCCGGCACGAAGCGCCATGACCTCGCCCTTGGGCGTAAAGACAAAAATCTCCTGGTCAAACAAGTCGACCTTCAGCGAGTGCAGGTATTCCTTGGCATCGGTGATCTCGTCAGACGCCGCCCAGTCGAGTGAGTGTTTGAGCCAGTTAATCTGGTCGTCCAGACGCTGCGCATCGTTGGTCTTGGAGGCAGACGATCCGCCCGACTTCTTGTACAGCCAGTGGGCGGCAATGCCGTACTCGGCCTGCTCATGCATCTCGTAGGTTCGAATCTGAATCTCGAGCGGACGAGCCGTGGGGCCAATAACCGTCGTGTGGAGCGACTGGTAGTTATTGACCTTGGGCATGGCGATGTAGTCTTTAAAGCGACCGGGCATGGGGTGCCACAGCGTATGCACCGCGCCGAGCGTGGAGTAGCAATCGCGCACCGAATGGGTAATAACGCGCAGCGCCACCAGGTCGTAGATCTCGGAGAACTCCTTGCCCTTGCGCTTCATCTTTTGGTAGATGGACCAATAGTGCTTGGAGCGGCCATTAATCTGGAAGCCCTCCAGGCCAATGCGGTTGAGCTCGTCGGTGAGCGTCTTGATAGTCTCGGCCAGATAGCGCTCGCGAACCTCACGCGACTCTGCCACCATGCGCGCGATGCGCTGGTAGGCGTCGGGCTCCAAATAGAAGAAGGACAGATCCTCGAGCTCCCACTTAATAGAGCTCATGCCCAGGCGGTCGGCCAGGGGCGCGTACACGTCCATAGTCTCGCGTGCCTTAAACAGGCGACGGTCCTCGCGCAGAGCGGCGAGCGTGCGCATATTATGCAGGCGGTCGGCGAGTTTGACGATGATGACGCGAATGTCCTTGGACATGGCAAGGAACATCTTGCGCAGCGTGAGCGCCTGCTTCTCGTCCATGCTGTCAACTTCGATGTTGGTGAGCTTGGTCACGCCATCGACGAGCTCGGCCACCGTATCGCCAAACAGGCCGGAAACATCGGCGAGCGAGGTCTCGGTGTCCTCGACGGTATCGTGCAGCAGCGCGGCGCACACCACATCGCAGTCCATCTTGAGATCGGCCAAAATGATGGCCACCTCGACGGGATGGTTGATGTACATCTCACCCGAGCGCCGCTTTTGGTTGCAATGCTTCTCGGCAGCAAAGCAGTAGGCCTGCTCCACCCTGGAGAAGTCATCCTCATTCATATATTTGAGGCACAGACGCTCCAGCTTGTCGTAGCTGTCCGCCATAATCTCGGGCGGCAGCTCATCGGCATGCTTATAGTGCTCCATCTCCGAAAACGGCTGGAGGGTGGAATCATGGGCGGTACGGGCTGCGGCATCCATCGAGGTCCCCTTCCCCTAGGCCCGCGGTACGATCGGGCGGTTAACTTTGGCTAGCATATCAGAAGCGCACGAATCGAGCGCCCAGCTCCGGAAAGCCGAAAACTCCATGCGCGAGCGCAAGCCTTCCAAATAGCGAATTGACCTGCTCAATTGCACGCGGCCGGGGTTTTCGGCCATCGCGATGCGACGAGCGTCGTCAAACCCCGAAACTCGACAGAAACCAAGCTCTTCGAAGATTCCCAGGCCGCTTTCCACCGAACGCTCGTCGACCGGCGTGCGAGCATCGATGGCAAGGCACATCTGCGCGATGTCGATATCGCTCGCGCTAAAGGAATCGTCCCCGGTTTTGCCGCGGTTGGAGCGCCACATGGTCTGCAGCGCGCGATAGAGCGTGACGAGCTCGTCGCGCTCGGGCGCATAGCAGTCGAGCAGGCGCTCGTTAATGCGGGCGTCGCGCGACGAATAGAGCAGATGGATCACGGCGGGCTGGCCATCGCGGCCGGCACGTCCGCTCATCTGGTTGAACTCGATGGCGCCAAACGGCATGTGGTAGAGCACGACATGGCGGATATCGGGCAGGTTGACACCCTCACCAAAGGCGGAGGTCGAAACGATGCAACTGAGGCTTCCGTCTCGGAATGCTTCCTCCACGCGACGGCGATCGGAACGCGCAAGCCCCGCGTTATAGAACGCGATATGGGTTGCGCAATCGGGCACACGCTTGCGCAACGTCTTGGCGAGCGCCACGGACTGGTCGCGCGAATTGACATAAATGACGGTCTTCTCCCCCGTCGCCACGATCGACACCAAACGGTTCTCGCGGCTCGCAAGGTCGCGGTCGTCCTCGAGCTGCAGGTTCTCGCGCACCGTCTCGTCGACCACCGTGCGAGTGATCGGCAACATGCGGGCAAGCTCGGCCACGACCGGAGCCGTCGCGGTGGCCGTCGCAGCCATAACGACCGGGTCGCCCAGGGCTTTGAGGATATCGGGCATGTCAAGATAGGCGCTACGGTCGCCGCCCTTGGCAAGGCCGGCGTGGTGCGCCTCATCGATAACGACAAAGCCGATGCGGCCCGAACGCGCGAAACGGTCACGGTGGATAGACAGGAACTCGGGCGTCGTGAGCACGATACCGGTGCGGCCCGAAGCTAGGCCGGCGAACACATCATCGCGTGCGGCCTCCACGGTCTCGCCGGTCAGCACGCCAACGCCAATGCCAAGCGCTGCCATCGTCGACGAGAGGTGATAGGCCTGGTCGGCAACAAGCGCACGCAGCGGATAGACAAAGATGCTCGCACGTCCGCGAAGGACAGCCTCGCGCGCAGCATGTACATGGAAGATGAGAGACTTGCCGCGGCCCGTTCCCATAACGGCCAAGACGCTCTGGTGGTCGGCCAAGGCATCGAGCGCCTCAACCTGCGCGCGGTGCGGCTGGTTCGATCCGATAAAGCTATGGATAAGCGAGCGCGTGAGCTCGGTATAGGAAAGCTGGGCGAGCGTCTCGCGCTTACGCGACTCCAGGCGCAGGCCGGAATCCGCCGGCTGCACGCCACGACGAAGCTCGCATGCCGGATCGTCGACGCTGGGCAGCGCGGTATCGCGGACCAGAACATCCTTGATCATGAGCTTGGGCTTCACACGCCCCTGCCAATGCTCGGCAACGGCCTCGAACACCAAGTCGACAGCGCTATCGCAGTTGATGAGCTTATCGATTTGCGGCACGCGGAACATAATGGCCGGCACACTCGCGGCGCCATCGGTCGCCACAAAGCGCATGTGCTCGCCGGTTTTGCCCACCACGGCGCGGTCGCACATCGTCACGCCCTCGGCAGCCAGCAGCGGCACCTTGTTGCCCTGGCCAAACGGCTCAAGACGGGAGATCTGCTCGATGGTCTCGATATTCAGCTCGGAAAGGTCGACGGTGGCGGCGACCTCGTCGGTGTCTTCAAAGTCCTCGGCGGGAAGCTCCGATAGCACGGCGGAAAGGCGGCGGCGGAACTCATCGAGCTTGGATGCCTCGATGGTCACACCCACCGCACCGGCATGTCCGCCGCGACGAATCAGCAGGTCGGAACAACGCTCGACGGCGTCGAACAGGTTGACCTTGCCCACCGAGCGACCCGATCCGCGCGCAACGCCGTCCTCAATCGAGAAGAGCAGCGCCGGCACGTGATAACGGTTGGTCAGGCGGCTCGCTACGATACCCTTGACGCCCTCGTGCCAGCCCTCGCCACCCACGACGATTGCGCGACCGCCGTCATAGGTCTCCTCGACCTTTGCCATGGCGTCGCGTGTGAGCTCCGCCTCGATCTCGCGGCGCTGACGGTTGATTTCCTCGAGCTCAGCCGCCAGCGCGCTTGCTTCGATGGGATTGTGGGCAAGCAGCAGGTCGAGCGCCAGCTTGGGATCGGCCATGCGACCGGCAGCGTTTAAGCGGGGAATGAGCGAGAATGACAGGCCATCCGCCGTAATGCTAGAGAGGTCGGCCTTGGCGAGCGCTGCCAGTGCGACGTAGCCGGGACGGGCCGTCACGCGCATCTGTTGGATGCCCTCGGCGACCAGTGCGCGATTCTCGGGCGTGAGCGGCATCATGTCGGACACGGTGCCCAGCGCCGCGACCTCGATCAGCGAACGCCAATACGACGGCTTGCCCAAACGCTCGCCCAGGACCTGCACCAGCTTGAGCGCCACACCGGCACCGGCAAGCTCGCGCGAGGGACCCTCGTCCTCGAGCTTGGGGTCGGTCAGGGGCACGCCCTGCGGCACCTGGTCGGACGGCTCGTGATGGTCCGTGACCACCAAATCGATCCCCAGGCTCTCCAGATAGGAGACCTCCTCCTTGGCGGCAATGCCGTTATCGACGGTCACGATCAGGTTGGGTTGGGCGAGCTCGTTGACGCGGTCGAGCGCCGCACGCGACAGGCCGTAGCCCTCGTCAAAGCGATGCGGAATAAACGGCGTGACGTTGGCGCCAAACGAACGTAGCGCCTCGGTCAACAGACAAGTCGACGTAATGCCGTCGACGTCAAAATCGCCAAAGACCGCGATGTGCTCGTGGTTGCGAATAGCGCGCTCGACGCGGTCGGCAACGACCGCCATGCCCGGAATAATGAGTGGGTCGGCCCAGTCGCGATCGAGCGAAGGCGTCAAAAACAGCTGGCCTTCCTCGATGGATGTTATGCCGTGCGCAACCATAATGCGCGCCACCAGCCCGGGTATGCCCAGGCCAGCCGAAAGCTCCTTTTCGAGCTCGGGGTTTTGCTGAGCGACCGCCCAGCGATGCGTCGTCTTAAGCGATGACATAGGCGCCCACCCCCGATAGGGGCAGGTCGCCGCGATACCTCTCACGGTTCATAGCGATGAGTCCTCTGTGTATGCCCGCTTCGGCAGGCAGATCTGTTGAACGGATTTATTATACCGTGCAGAGCAGACGCAAATCGCCGCAGCACGCCGCGGTTTCGGTAAACGATGCCGGTAATAGCCCCGAAATATTCGAGCGTTTCTGACGCACGGACGCATGCGAGCGTCTAGCATATCCATTCAAAACGGGTTCACGGGCAAAGGGAGTCACAAGCGCATATGAAGCAATGGGTTGGACTGGGCAAGTTTCTCGCGGGGCACATGCAGGTCATCGTTCCGATTTGCGTGGCACTCGGCGTGCTCTTTCCCCAACAGATTGGCGTACTCAAGCCCATCGTTCCCACCTTGTTTGCCTTTATGACGTTTCAGGGTGCGCTCAGCAACACCTTTCACCAGGTAACCGAGGTGTTCCGCCGTCCGTTGCACCTAGTCTTGGCGCTGCTCGTCTCGGCGGTGCTTATTCCCATCGCGGCGTATGCCATGGGGTCACTCTTCTTTGGCTCCAACCCCAACCTTGTCTGCGGCATTGTGCTCGAATACAGCGTGCCCGTGGCCGTCACCGCTTTTATGTGGATCAGCATGTTCGGCGGCAACGGCCCGCTCGCGCTCACCATCATCCTGACGTCCTCGGTCATCTCACCTGTGACGATTCCGCTTACGCTCAAGCTCCTGCTGGGCGCCACCGTCTCGATCGACGTGCCGAGCATGATGCAGAACATGGCCTTTATGATCGCCATCCCCGCTGTGCTCGGTATTGCCATCAATGAACTCACGCGCGGCTGGGGCCACGAGAAACTCTCTCCCGTGCTCTCGCCCGCCTGCAAGTTCATGATGATGGGCGTCATCGCGTCCAACTCCACCGCTATGAGCGAGTACGTGCTGCACATAAACGCGGTGCGCCTGGAAGTCGCCCTCTTTATTTTGGTCTTCGCCATCAGCGGCTTTGTCGTCGGTTTTCTGGTCGCACGTGCGCTGCATCTGCCATATAGCGAGACGACTACCATGTGCTTTACCTGCGGCATGCGCAACATCTCTTCGGGTGCCGTCATCGCCACGCAGTACTTTCCGGGCGAGGTCGTGTTCCCCGTCATGTGCGGCACGCTGTTTCAGCAGGTGCTGGCCTCGATTATCGGGCATCTCTTTGAGTGCCTAACCTGCGAGGAGCGCACCAAACAGCGCAAGCGGGTCGAAGCCGGCCGCGACGCCATGGCGCGCTAGGCTGTGCGCATTACGCGGGTGTTAGTCTTGCTATACGAGCGTTTCCAGATGCGCACGCAGACGCTCAGCATCGATATCGAGCGTCGTCTCGGCATTGACTTGGGCCAAACGATAGCCGACAAAGTAGGGCGAAACCACCCAACGCGGCAGCGCCTTGGCAATGGTCCGACCGCCCAGGTGATAGAAGAACAAGTTGTACGACTCTGCGCGACCACCGTGGTGCTCGTTTAGGATATAGCGCAGAGCTACCTGGATCGCATCGGCAAAGAGATCCGCCTCGGCTTGGTCTCGTGCGTCATCGCTGGCGGCGATTCCCTGCGGGGCTGAAACGTTGATCTCAAAGAACCCCATGATCGGTTCGGCTGAGATATTGACCGAGATTCTCCCCTGTTGCCAGACATTGATGCCTTCGAAATTGGCGGAAGCCAGCGAAGCATAGCCGTCTTCCTGCTCCAAACCCACAATCTGCATGTGCGGATGGACCAGACTGCCGCCCGAAAGTGGGCCCTTGTTCTTGTACATGAGAACGCTGCGATACTGTCGGGAGTCAATCATCCGCTGCCAGCAATCCAGAGCAAACCGCATAACATGATGCAGCTCGTCCGGTGCATAGGTCACCAGGTCGGCGTCGTGGTCGGACGACTCAATCAATACGGTCTGGCGAGTGGCGCGCAAGGTCTTAAACTTATTCTCGAGCCAGATGCAGTCACCGTCGCGCCGGATGATATTGGCGAGTTCCTCGGTATCGCAAAAGGGGCACGCGGTGCCGGGACGACGGTTGTCGTCGGGCTTACCGTTCGCCTGCTGAACGTCAAATACCAGCGCCACGGGTTATACCTCCAGCGGCACGATCTTGGTGCCATGGAGTTCGGAGACGCCCAGTGCCGCCGCCACGGTATCGCGATTGGCCGTGGAAATGCCGCCACCGGGAAGAATGGTCAGGCGGTCGCCCGCATACTCGACAAGACGCGACAGGTGCTCCAGGTTGTCCTCGATCGGCGTTCCGGCAGCGCCACCATGCGTCAGGATGCGCGTGATGCCGCAGTCGGCGAGTGTGTCAATGGCATCGAGCTGAGCCTCGAGCGAGAGCTGGTCAAAGGCCATGTGAAAGGTGATATCGATGGCCCCGCGCTTGCACTCCTCGGTCGCGCAGCCCGTAGCCATCACGAGGGCGCCGAGGGTGAGCTCGTCGAGCGCCCAGCCGCCGGCACAGGGCTTGCAGCAGCCAAAGACCAGGCCGTCAACGCCGGCGCTCACGGCAAGACCCAAGTCCATCTTCATCATGCGCAGCTCGTCCTGGTTGTAGTGAAAGTCACCGCCACGCGGGCGAATCATGCACATCACTCGCGCGTCATGCTCGTGAGCATAGCTGACCGTAGTGCTGATAACGCCGGCCGAGGGCGTGGTACCACCGACGGCAAGGTTGTCGCACAACTCGATGCGCTTAGCACCGGCATCGATAGCCGCCGGCACACGCTCAAAGTTCTCGGCACAAAACTCGTACAGCATAGATAGCCCCCAGGAGACATTTCGATTTTCACACGGCATTGTCGCACGTTAAATAGCAACCCGCACGATGGAACAAAACCTTGACAAGGAGTGTCCCAAAGTGCCGGCACATAAGGAACGTCCCCAGGTGCCACCTTGAGCGATGGGTACTCATTTAAGTACGTCCCCAATGAGTACCCGCAGGGGACAGACAGACCGGACTCCCTATACGACAACTGTTGACATCATATACTATGTGTCATATAGTAGGTGTTACACAGTATACTACGAAAGGAGGTGTGCGGATGGAGGCACAGATGAAGCGCGGCTTCCTCGAGGCCTGCGTGCTCGCGGCCGTCTCGGGCGAGGAATCCTACGGCTATCAGATCGTGAAGGACGTGCCCGCGAGTATGGGGCTCATGGAATCCACGCTCTATCCGTTGCTCAAGCGCCTGGAGAAGGCGGGCTGCATCACCGCGCGCTCCGCCGAGCACAACGGGCGGCTGCGGAGGTACTACCGCATCACGGACGCCGGGCGCGAGCGTATCGCCGAGTTCCTCGCCGAATGGCCATCCGTGCAGGAGATCTACCGTTACGTGGAGGGGGCGCACCATGACGCGCGATGAGTTCTTGAACCGGCTGGGCGAGCTTCTGGCCTGCCTGCCGGCAGATCAGGTAAAGGAAACGCAGGAGTTCTACGCGGAGGCCATCGCCGACCGTATGGAGGACGGCATGACGGAGGCCGAGGCTGTGGCCGCCATGGGCACGCCCGGTGAGGTCGCCGAGGCAACGCTCGACGAACTGCCCGCCGTGCCGCGCGCGATCGCGAGGACCAAGCGCAAGAGCACGGCACTTCTATGGGCGCTCGCCATCGTGGGCTCTCCGGTATGGATTCCGCTGCTGCTCGCGTTCGTCGCCGTTGCCGCTGCAGTCTACATCTGTATTTGGGTTCTTGCGCTCTGCGTGTGGATCGTGGCCGCGGCATTCGGGGGCGCGGGCCTGGTAGGGCTCCTGTTCGCCATGGACGGCATCATTATCGGGCATGTTCCGTACGTTTTGGCCTCGATGGGAATGGGATTCGCTTCCATCGGTGTGGCGCTCCTCACGGGAGCCGGCGCCTGGACGGCGTCCAAGCAGATCGCGCGCCTCTCTGCCCTTTGGGCGAAGAAAGCCGTTTCGCCCTTCTGGAAAGATCGAGGCAATAAGAGCCGCATGGGCGCCGAAGCGGCGCCGCTCACGGCATAGGAAGGAGTGCAAACATGTCCAGCGTAAAAAGGATTTACCTTGCCGTAGCGGGTGGGCTTGTTGCCACGGGGCTCGTCCTGGCTGCTATCGGATTTGTGGCCTCCGGCTTTAACCTCGCTGTGCTCAACACGCAGATCGACCTGCGCGATGACACCATCATTCTGGGTGGTGTTGAAATAGACGACCCGACAGGGCTTCCACTCATCGAGTAGCTTGCCGAGGTCGGCGAGATCCATATTGGATCTGCAACGACTGGTTCGTCTTCTCCTCGCAAATGATCGAGCTCGTAGCAGCCGTCCCCCCCTTCGGGCGCACCACGACGGGCATGAGCACGCCGCGCTCGGAGCCTTTTTGCGAGACCTTCCGTCACGCTCTTCCTGCGTGGTGAACCGGTCATCGACCGACGAGAGGCTGATGGGAATCTCTCGACTTCGGGCCAATCCCGCTCACCGATCTGGTCTTCCTTCGTGATGCGCACATAAGCGAGCAGACACCGCGCAGAGCTTCAGCGCGGCCGCACTTCCACGTCTATGACGGAGGTGCCCGGCGGCGTCTTGGCGATCCCCTTGTTTGCAGGCGTTAGCGCGTGGGGATCGCCCACTCGGGGGTCGAGGTCGCCGAGGACGGCGGCGAACCTCGCGGTGTCATTCGACATCGCGAGGTTCCCGGACCATGACCACCTGGCCTCGTACCGCGGCATAGCCCCAAGGGTGAGGAGCTTCGGCACGTCGATCAGGGCGCCCGCGCAGCGTCGGCCGGTCCGCCGTTCGGCAGAACGGCGGAAGTCCCTAGCCGCCCAGATATGCCTTGCGAACGTTATCGTCGTGCAGGAGCTCTTGGCCGGTGCCGGTCATGGTGATCTTGCCGGTCTCGAGCACGTAGCCACGCGTGGCGATCGAGAGCGCCATCTGCGCGTTCTGCTCGACCAGAAGCACCGTGGTGCCGGCCTTGTGCAGGTCCTCGACAATCTGGAAGATCTGCTCAATCAGAATCGGCGCCAGGCCCATGGAAGGCTCGTCGAGCATGAGCAGTTTGGGGTTACTCATAAGGGCGCGCCCCATAACGAGCATCTGCTGCTCGCCGCCTGAAAGGGTGCCGGCGACCTGGCGACGACGTTCCTTCAGGCGCGGGAACTGCTCGTAGACGCGCTCCAGGCCCGGAGCCACCGTGGACTTGGGCTGCGTATAGGCACCCATCTCCAGGTTCTCCTCGACCGTCATCTGCAAAAAGGCGCGACGTCCCTCGGGAACCTGAGCCAGGCCCTTACCAACCAGCTTATCAGCGGGCGTATGGGTAATGTCCTCGCCCATAAACTTGATGGAGCCGGTCTTAGAGCGCAGCAGGCCCGAGACGGTCTTAAGCGTCGTGGACTTGCCAGCACCGTTGGCACCAATCAGGGCCACGATCTCGCCCTCGTTGACGTTAAAGGAGATGTCCTTGATGGCGTGGATAGCGCCGTACCAGACGTTGATGTTGTAGACGGAAAGCATCGGCTCTGCCATTTAGTTCTCCCCCTTATCCTGCTTGCCCAGATATGCCTCAATTACGGCATCGTTGTTCTGGATCTCCTCGGCCGTGCCCTTGGCGATGACCTTACCAAAGTTGAGCACGCAGATGCCCTCGCAGATGTTCATGACGAGCGACATATCATGCTCGATAAGCATAATGGCGATGCCAAAGGTGTCGCGGATCTTGACGATGTTCTCCATGAGCTCCGCGGTCTCGGACGGGTTCATGCCGGCGGCAGGCTCGTCGAGCAGCAGCAGTTTGGGGTTGGTGGCAAGCGCGCGGACGATCTCCAGACGACGCTGGGCGCCGTAAGGCAGCGAGCCGGCCTGCTCGTTTGCCAGGTGCTCCATATCAAAAATGGACAGCAGCTCCATGGCGCGCTCGTGGGCGGCCTTCTCGTGCTTCCAATACGTCGGCAGGCGCAGCACGCCCTCAAAGCCGGAGTAGCGCTCCTGGTTGTGCAGACCGACCTTGACGTTGTCCTCCACCGTCATGGTGTTGAACAGGCGAATGTTCTGGAAGGTACGGGCAATACCCATGCGGTTGACCTGATAGACCGACTTGCCCGAGGTGTCCTCACCGTCGAGCAGGATGGTACCGTGCGTGGGCTGGTACACCTTGGTGAGCAGGTTGAAGACCGTGGTCTTACCGGCACCGTTGGGACCGATCAGACCGGCGATCTCGGTCTTACCGATGGTCAGGCTAAAGTCGTCGACTGCCTTAAGGCCGCCAAATTCAATGCCCAAGTGGATGCACTCGAGCGCCGGGCGCTGGCCCAGGTCGCGGTCGGGAACGATGGCGCCAGAAGGATACGGGACCATCTTGCCCTTGTTGAACTCAAATTTACTGGGCATCGGCTGCCACCTCCTTCTTGGAAGCAAAGCGGTCCTTAATGCGTGCGAAGAACGCCTTGAGCTGCGGGTTGTTGGTAAAGATCATGACCAGGATCAGCACGATGGCGTAGATGAGCATGCGGTAGTCCGAGAACTGACGGAGCAGCTCGGGAAGCACCGTGAGCAACGCCGCCGCGATGACGGAGCCGCGCATATTGCCCAGACCGCCCAGGACCACGAATACCAGGATGAGGATGGACGTGTTGAAGTCGAACTTGGTGGCGGAGAGCTGCGAGAAGTTACCGCCGAAGAGGGCTCCGGCAGCACCGGCGAGAGCGGCGGAAACCACGAAGGCGATCATGCGGTACTGGGTGACGGAGATACCCACGGACTCGGCAGCGATCTTGTTGTCGCGCACGGCCATAATGGCACGGCCGGTACGGCTGCGGACCAGGTTGAGTACAATCACGAGCGCGACCATGACCAGGATGGCGCCGGCAAGGAAAGTCGAATAGGTCGACACGCCCGATGCGCCCTGCGCGCCCTTGATGATGGCGGTGCCGTCCTCGAGCAGGTGCAGGTCGTCGATCGTGGAGTTACCCGTGATGTTAAAGATCACATGCAGGCCGCGGGAGTCGACGCCCACAATGAGGCAGGTGACGATCTCTTTGATGATCTCGCCAAAAGCCAGGGTCACGATGGCCAGATAGTCGCCGCTCAGGCGCAGGACCGGGATGCCGATCAAGAAGCCCAGGATGGCGGCAGCGATGGCGCCGACCACGATACTGATGATAAGGCGCACCGGATCGGAGGGAACGGCGCTCTCCAGCGCGACCGCGGTGACGATGCCCGTATAGGCGCCGACGCTCATAAAGCCCGCGTGGCCCAGCGACAAGTCGCCCGCGATGCCGACGACGAGGTTAAGGGAGATGGCCATGACGATATAGGCCGTGATGGGAACCAGCTGACCGGCGATCATGCGCGGAATCATATGGTTGGACTGCATAAAGAACACGATGGCGAACGCCACAAGGCACATGGCGTACGTAACAAAGTCGTGACGCGTCTGCTTGTCTTTAAGAAACTTCATAACGCTCACCTACACCTTCTCGGGGACGTACTTGCCCAAGAGGCCGGCAGGCTTGACGAGCAGGACGATGATCAAAACACCAAAGACGATGGAGTTGGCAAGGCTCGTGGAAATGTAAGCCTGTGCCATCGCCTCGATGATGCCGATGAGAATGCCACCGACAAAGGCACCGGGGATGGAGCCGATACCGCCGAAGACGGCGGCGTCGAAGGCCTTGATGCCAGGCATGGCGCCCGTGGTGGGTTGCAGGACCGGCGAGTAGGAGCACAGGAGCACACCGGCGATGGCGGCAAGGGCGGAGCCGATGGCAAACGTCATCGAGATGGTACGGTTGACGTTGATGCCCATGAGCTGAGCGGCTGCCTTGTCCTCGGACACGGCGCGCATGGCCTTGCCCATCTTGGTCTTACCTGTAAAGAACATCAGACCGGCCATGATAACCAGGCAGGCGACGATGGTGACGAGCGAAACGGCGCTTACATTGAACTTGGCCAAGAACTCCGGCACCTGGAAGGTGACGAGCGAAGTGAAGTTCTTGGGCGTGGCGCCCCACAGAAGCTGCGCGGCGTTCTGCAGGAAGTAAGACACGCCGATGGCCGTGATCAGAACGGCCAGCGGGCCCGCCTGACGCAGCGGCTTGTATGCCAGACCCTCGATGAGAACACCGAGAACGGTGCAGACCACACAAGAGAGAATTACAGATGCCCAGCCCGGGAGGCCGAGATACGACGTGGCACAGAACGAGACATAGGCACCGACCATGATAACGTCGCCGTGAGCGAAGTTCAGCATCTTGGCGATACCGTAGACCATGGTGTAGCCCAACGCGATGATGGCGTAGACGCTGCCCATGGACAGGCCGTTGACCAGGTATTGGATAAAGACCGTCATGTTCCACATCCCCCTTTCGAATAGGTTTCCAGTTAATGTATGAAACAGGGACGTTACACTGTCCCTAGATACCAAGCAAGCAGGGAAGGCCAAACCTCCCCTGCTTGGGATCAAAACCGCTCTATGTAAGGCGGTCTATTAGGCCTGTACGTACTTGCCATCGGTGATAACGTACGCCGTGGGGTCCTTCTGGACCTGACCCTTATCGTTCCAGGTGAGCTTGCCGGTCAGACCGTCAACGGTAATCTTGAGCATAGCCTTGGGCAGCTTCTCGGCGACCTCGGTCGGGTCGGCGTCGACACCAAGACCGGCCTCCTTGAGGGCCTCGGCCACCGCGTGCACGCCATCGTAGGCGTCGGCGGCAAACTGGTCGGGGGTATCGCCGTACTTATCCTTGTAAGCGTTGACGAAGTCGGCGTTCTTCTCGTCGTCGGCGGAGAACGGGGTCATGAGCAGCAGACCCTCGGCAAGAGAAGTGTCGAAGCCCTCAACGCCCAGGATGCCGTCCATGCCGTCGCAGCCCATCATCTTGACGTCGTAGCCCATGTCCTTGGCGTTCTTGAGCAGGACCGAGGCAGGCGTGTAGTAGATTGGCGCAAAGATCATGGTGGCGCCGGCCTGCTTGGCCTTGGTCAGCTGGTTGGTAAAGCTCGTGGCGGAGTCGTCCTTAAAGGTCTCCTCGTCGACAATCTCGAGCTTGGACTCAGCGGCCTGGGCCTTAAAGGCATCCGCGACACCCGAAGAATAAGCGTCGCCGGAGTTATAGAACAGCACGAACTTCTCGTCCGCATACTTCTGCGCCAGGAACTTGGCAGCGTTGACGCCCTGGTTGGGGTCGGTGAAGCAAACCTGGAAGACGCAATCCTTGCCGTCGGTGACGTCCTCGGAGGACGCGGACGGGGTGATCATGAACGTCTTGGGGTCGTTGCCGCACTCTGCGGCAACGGCAACCGACGCACCCGTGGTGGTCGGGCCGACAAGGGCCTGCATGCCCCAGTCGAGCAGGGTATTAAAGGCGTTAACGGCCTTCTCGCCGTCGGCCTGGTCGTCCTCGGCCTTGCTAACAAGCGGCAGCTCCTTGGTCGAGAAATCCTTGCAGCCAAGCTCGACGCCCTGGGTAACGGACTTGCCGTAGGACGCAGCGGCACCGGTCAGCGGGCCGATGGTGCCGATCTTAAACGAAGCGTCACTCGAAGCGGAACCGCTGTCGCCGCCGTTAGAGGAGCAGCCAGCTAGAATGGACATTGCCCCCAGACCTGCTGCGCTCGCGATAACGCTCCTGCGATTCATAACAGGGTTCAATGACTTACCGGTGAGGCTCGACATGCGGCTCTCCTCTCAAATCTCGTCGGGTTTTGGTTGCCCGACAGGCCATCCTTCGCCGTGTTCGGCGTTCGCAAAATAGTAGACGCTTTAGTTAGGAAAAGTGGCGATTATTTCAACTTTTCTTTGGATTTGTTCATTTATCCATAGTTCAGCATTTCCCTACTATTTTATGCAGTAATGCCACTTTATTGTGTAAAAGTAATGTTTCCATTCTGTTACAAGCGTTCCCGCTCTGAATAAACATGGTGTCCCCCTTTTTTTTCGCTGGCCGCGACGCGTCCGTCTTGCGGTACGGGGCAAACCTTATGGCGCAAACGTTGACAGTTTGTTACGGAGTTCCGTTTGTAGCGAGCATGTTTCCAATGTTTCCGCAGCGTTTCGGGGGTGCCGTTTTGTGCGACTCCTGTTGCCTGGCGAGCACGCGCCCTCGGTTCACGCTAGAATGCACTCAACCTTTAAGCGGTTAATCCATCCATGAGATGCACGAAGGAGCTATCTATGAGCGAACCCCTGCGCACCGTGAACGTCGGTCTGATCGGCCTGGGAACCGTCGGCGGCGGCGTGGCCCGTCTGATCAAGAGCCACCACGATGAGTACCTGGCAGCCTACGGCATCGACCTTAAGCTGACCCGCGCCTGCGCGCTTGCCTGGGAGCAGGCCGAGGCAGCCGGCATTGAGCGCGAGGCCTTTACGAGCGACTGGCACGACGTCGTCACCGACCCCGCCATCGACATCGTCGTCGAGCTGATCGGCGGCGAGCACCCCGCAACCGAGATCTTCACCACCGCCTTTGAGCACGGTAAGCACGTCGTCTCTGCCAACAAGGCCCTGCTGGGCCGTCACGTCGAGACGCTTGCCGAGAAGGCGCGCGCGTGCGGCGTACAGATTAAGTGCGAGGCCAGCTGCGGCGGCGGCATCCCCATCGTGAGCACGCTCGAGCACGACCTGGTGGGCAACAAGATCCTGACCATCGCCGGCATCCTCAACGGCACCACCAACTATATCCTGTCGCGCATGGACGCCGAGGGCGCCGATTACGCCGACGTGCTTGCCGACGCGCAGGCCAAGGGCTATGCCGAGGCCGACCCGTCCGCCGATGTCGACGGCTTCGACGCCGCCAGCAAGACGGCAATCCTGGCCTCTATCGGCTTTGGCACCCGTGTGACCACCGACGACGTATACCAGCAAGGCATCCGCACCATCGGCGCCGAGGACATCGCCCAGGCCCGCGAGCTCGGCTACACCATCAAGCTGCTCGGCATCGCCCGCAACACCGACGCCGGCGTCGACGTCCGCGTCCATCCCACGCTGATCCCCGCCGACCACATGCTTGCCAAGGTCAACGGTGCCATGAACGCTGTCTACGTGGTAGGCGACGCCGTGGGCGAGACCATGTTCTACGGCGCGGGCGCAGGCTCCTTCCCCACCGCGAGCGCCGTCGTGGGCGATATTCTGTCGCTCTCCGAGCAAATCAGCCGCGGCGTGGCCCCGCTGCCCGAGATTGAGCCCTATGGCCACAACCTCGCCTTTAAGCCCATGGACGAGCTCCAGACCAAGTACTATGTGCGCCTGAAGGTCGCCGACCGCGTGGGCGCCCTGTCCGAGACGGTCGACATCTTTGCCAAGCACAACATCTCGATCTCGCTCATCAACCAGGTCGAGGACGGCAAGTCGGGCGTCAGCGATGCCTGCTCGGTCATCTTCCTGACGCACCGCGCACTCGAGAAGGACGTCCAGGCTGCCGCCGCCGAGCTTGCCAGCGTCGACTGCGTGGCCGAGGTCGCCAACGTCCTGCGCATCGAGGACGTCGAGGCCTGGACCGAAGGCGTCATGGCCAACTAGCTCAACGCTCACCTAGCAATATGCGCTTTGAGGGCTCCCGTCCGATGCGGGACGGGAGCCCTTTTGTCTCCTGCCCTAAGCACAACGGCAGAGCACATTTGCGCGAGCCGCTCATCGGTAACGCGGGCTACCGTTCACCGATATGCAAACACGGCCGATTCCGGTTACGGCTACGCTGTGCTGCGAATGTCCGCCCGCGATGAGAGGAAATACCATGTTGCTCGAGGGCAAGAAAGCAATCATCACCGGAGGCACGCGCGGTATCGGCTATGCCATCGCCTGCCGTTTTATCGAGGAAGGTGCTGCCGTCACCGTCTTTGGCTCGCGCCAGGAGACTGCCGACGCTGCCGTTGAGAAACTGACGACCGCTTATCCCGAGGCCAAGGTCTGGGGCCGCTCCTGCGACCTCACCTCGCTCGAGGCCGTAACCGAGGCCTTTACCCAGGCTGCCGCCGATATGGGCGGCCTGGACACGGTCGTCAACAATGCCGGTATCTCCCAGCGCTCGCCCCTTTTGGACTACACGGCCGAGGAGTTCGCCAAGGTCATGGACCTCAACGTCGTCGCCGTCTTTAATGGTCACCAGGCCGCTGCCAAGATCATGACCGAAGCCGGCCACGGTGGCACCATCACCACCACGAGCTCGATGGTCGCTAAGTACGGTCAGCCCTCCGGCGTTGGCTATCCCACGTCCAAGTTCGCCGTCAACGGCATGGTCCAGTCGCTCTCACGCGAGCTCGCCCCCGTGGGCATTCGCGTCAATGCCGTCGCCCCCGGCGTAACCAGGACCGACATGGTCGCCAACCTGCCCGAAGAAGTCATCAAGCCCATCATCGCTACCATCCCGCTCGGCCGCATGGGCGAGCCCGAGGATGTCGCCAACGCCTTTGTCTTCCTGGCGAGCGACATGTCCGCCTACGTCACGGGCGCCATCCTCCCCGTCGACGGAGCCGCCCGCTCCTAAAGGTCGCAAGCCACAGCTTTAAACCTCAACCGAGCTCAACGCAAGAAGGTGCGCTGCCTGCATCAACCGCAGGCAGCGCACCTTCTTCTATTCGAAAAGGAAACTGCGTCCCATAATTCCGGCTCAGAATGGGATGCGCTTTCCCTAACGAGCCTCTCGCGGAAACTGCATCCCACTCTGAGCGCCCATTCCGGGACACAGTTTCCCAACGCTCCCCGTTTCGGAAACCACATCCCGTTCCGAGCCTTCAAAGCGGGACGCGGCTTCCCCGAGAAAGTATCGACTACTTACCGTCGTCGTCTTCGGCTTCTTCGCGCGCATAGAGCTCCAGCATGCGGCGGCGGTATTCGCGCACGGCGAGCTTAGCGCGCTCCAGGCGGCGGCGCTCACGCGGAGTCAGCTTGGACGGGTCGATCTCGTCGCCATAGGTCTTCTCGGCCAGCAAATGGGCGGCGTCCACGATACGGGCATCGATGTGCCCGCTTGCCGCCTCGGCCGAGAGGCGGTCGGCAATGGAATCAAGGGTAGGTATGCCGTCGAGCGTGCGACCGTGACCATGCGAGGTCAGCAGCTCGTGCTCGCGTGCGAGCAGGCTCGCCAAATCGTGATGGGCACGCAGGATGTCGAGCGCATCGGATGGATGCTCGGCAACCTCTGCCACGGCGGCAACCGGCGCGGCATCGACCACGCGGTAGAAGAGCTGCGCGAGCAGTGGCATCAGGAACACCGTGATGGCGCCGGCCGCCACCATAACCGAAGCGACGCCCTGTGATAATGCGCCGGCGTTGACAGCGACGCTCGTCACGGCGACGATAATCGGCAGCGCCGTGGTGCAGTACAGGGCCACGGTAATGCGGCCATACGCCGACACATCGCGCGTCGCAGGACAAATGCTCATAGAAATAAGAATGGGCACGGCGCGGATAACCAGCAACGCCACGATAAAGCCCACGAGCAGGCCAGGGCGCGATGCTACAGCCGTCAGGTCGATCTTGGCACCCGACACGGTAAAGAACACCGGGATTAAAAAGCCATAGGCAAGGCCATCGAGTTTAAGCTCGAGCGTATGGTTGCCCTCGGGGATGATATAGCGCAGGACAAAGCCCGCCGCAAAAGCGCCCAGCACGATATCGAGGCTAAATATGGCGGAAAACGCCACGAGCGTGACCAAGATGAGCACCGTAAGGCGCACGAACGTTTGGGAAGTCGTATCGGCGCGCTCCTGAATAAAGGCAAAGAAGCGGCTGCCGATACGCTTGGAGCGGCTGGGGACCACGGCAAGCAGCACACACACCACGGCGAACAGGCCCAAGATCAGCAACGTCTCGATACCCGCACGGGCAGACAGCAGCACCGACATGGCGAGCACGGGGCCAAGCTCACCCCACGTACCGTAGGCAAGAATCGAATCGCCGACGCGCGTCCCGGCAAGCGACCGCTCGCGCAAGATGGGCATGAGCGCCCCAAGCGCCGTCGAGGTCAACGCCAGCGTCACGGCGATGCCATCAAAATGACTGACCGAAAACCACGGGGTAAAGCGCACGGCAAGCCAGGCGATGCCAAACGTGACGACCCACGTCGCCATGCCGTAACGCCCCTCGATGCCCGTGATGTTCTTGGGATCGATCTCAAAGCCGGCAAGCAGGAACAAAAAGGCCAGGCCGAGCTCGGACACGAGCGAGACCTCGGCATCCACATGGATAATGCCGAGCATATGAGGTCCCAGCACCGCGCCAAACACGAGCAAAAAGACCGTCTCGGGAACGGGTTTTCCGGGAATCGCCGAGGCGATGAAGGGGCTTGCAAAGGCCACGAGTGCGATGATGGCGAGCGAAACAAATGCCATGTGATGCCTTTCTCTTGTTTGCGCTCCACTGTAGCACCCTCGCCGTCCTCAACGCGCCACGAGCTGTCGTATCATAGTGAGGTTTAAAAGTATGCGGCTCAAGGCGACCGCGAGGCTTGCCCCGCAAACCGACCGCTGCCGCATACCGCACCGTACGCCCAACCGATCAGGAAGGCAGGAACCAATGGTCTCTCGTATCTACGTGGAGAAGAAACCCGGGTTCGACGTCGAGGCTCAGCAGCTCAAGGGCGAGCTGACCGAGATTCTCGGCATCAAGGGCATCGAGGCCCTGAGGATTATCAACCGCTACGACGTCGAGGGCATCGATGAGGAGCTGTTCCGCTCCTGCGTGCCGACCGTCTTTAGCGAGCCCCAGGTCGATGTGACCTACAACGAGCTCCCCGCAAGCGACGGCGCCGTCTTTGCCGTCGAATTCCTGCCTGGCCAGTTTGACCAGCGCGCCGACTCCGCCAGCGAGTGTGTGCAGCTCATCAGCCAGGGCGAGCGCCCCGCCGTACGCTCCGCCAAGGTCTATATGATCTCGGGCGCCCTGGACGAGGCCGCCATCGAGGCCATCAAGCACTACGTGGTGAACCCCGTCGAGGCGCGCATCGCCTCGCTCGACCTGCCCGAGACGCTGTACATGGAGACCCCCGAGCCCCAGCCCGTCGAGGTGCTCGACGGTTTCCGCGAGCTCGACGAAGCCGGTCTTGCCGCCTTTATTTCCGAGCGCGGCCTTGCCATGGACGAGGCGGACATCGCCTTCTGCCAGCAGTACTTCCGCGATGAGGATCGCGACCCCACCATCACCGAGATCCGCGTGATCGACACCTACTGGTCCGATCACTGCCGCCACACCACCTTCGGCACCGTCCTGGACGACGTGACGATCGACGACGCCGTGGTGCAGCAGGCCTTCGACCGCTACATGGAGATGCGCCACGAGCTCGGTCGTGACGCCAAGCCCGTCTGCCTCATGGATATGGGCACCATCGGCGCCAAGTATCTCAAGAAGACCGGCGTCATGACCGATGTCGATGAGTCCGAGGAGATCAACGCCTGCACCGTCAAGGTAAAGGTCGATGTCGATGGCGAGGACCAGGACTGGCTGTTCCTCTTTAAGAATGAGACCCACAACCACCCGACCGAGATCGAGCCCTTCGGCGGCGCCGCTACCTGCGTGGGCGGCGCCATCCGCGACCCGCTCTCGGGCCGCAGCTATGTGTATCAGGCCATGCGCGTCACCGGTGCCGGCGACCCCACCGTCCCGGTTTCCGAGACGCTCGAGGGCAAGCTTCCGCAGCGCAAGCTCGTGACCACTGCCGCCGCCGGCTACTCCAGCTACGGCAACCAGATCGGCCTTGCCACCGGTCAGGTCAACGAACTCTATCACCCCGGCTACGTGGCCAAGCGCATGGAGGTTGGCGCCGTCGTGGGCGCTACCCCGGCAAACCACGTGCGCCGCGAGTGCCCCGCCCCCACCGACAAGATCATCCTTTTGGGTGGCCGCACCGGCCGTGACGGCATCGGCGGTGCCACCGGCTCATCCAAAACCCAGAACACCGAGTCCATCGAGACCTCAGGCGCCGAGGTCCAGAAGGGCAACGCCCCGGTCGAGCGCAAGCTGCAGCGTCTGTTCCGCCGCGGCGACGCCTGCCGCCTGATCAAGCGCTGCAACGACTTTGGCGCCGGCGGCGTCTCGGTCGCCGTGGGTGAGCTTGCCGACGGCCTGTATGTCGACCTGGACACCGTGACCAAGAAGTACGACGGCCTGGACGGCACCGAGCTCGCCATCTCCGAGTCCCAGGAGCGCATGGCCTGCGCCGTCGCCGACGGTGACGTCGAGGAGTTCATGGGCTACGCCGCCGAGGAGAACCTCGAGGCGACCGTTATCGCCGAGGTCACCGCCGAGCCGCGCATGCGCATGGCCTGGAACGGCGTCGCCATCGTCGACCTGTCCCGCGAGTTCCTCAACTCCAACGGCGCGCCCAAGCACCAGGTCGCCCACGTGTGCGCCCGTAGCGTGTGGCAGCCCAGCTGGGCCGGCACCACGCTCGCCGAGCGCATGACCTCGCTCGTCACCGATCTTAACGTCGCCTCTAACAAGGGCCTTTCCGAGCGCTTCGACTCCACCATCGGTGCCGCAACCGTGCTCATGCCCTTTGGCGGCAAGACGCAGCTCACCCCGAGCTCGGCCATGGTCGCCAAGTTCCCCGTGGACGGCGAGACCACCACGGCAAGCGCCATGGCATGGGGCTTCAACCCCTACTTGATGGAAGCCGACCAGTTTGCCGGCGCCTACCTGTCCGTGGTCGAGTCCATCGCCAAGCTCGTTGCCGCCGGCTTTGAGCACAAGCGCGCCTACCTCTCCTTCCAGGAGTACTTCGAGCGTCTGCGCACCGAGGCCGAGCGCTGGGGCAAGCCCACGGCAGCCGTCCTGGGCGCCCTCATGGCTCAGGTCGACCTGGGTGCCGGCGCCATCGGCGGCAAGGACTCCATGAGTGGTTCGTTTGAGGACGAGGCCGGCGAGCTCAACGTTCCGCCGACTCTGATCAGCTTCGCTGTTGCCGTGGGTAAGGCCGCCCGTGCCGTCTCCCCTGAGTTCAAGGGCCTCACGCACCGCGTCGTCCGCATCGCCCCCGCCACCTACGGCGAGGACTACCGCCCCGACGCCCAGCAGCTGCTCGCCGCGTTTGACGCCGTCGAGGCGCTCACCGCCAACGGCAACGCCCTGGCCATCTCCACGCCCGGCTACGGCTGCGGCGCCGAGAGCCTCTTTAAAATGTGCGTCGGCAACCAGATCGGTATCGAGCTTGCCGAGGATGTGGACGTGGAGAGCCTCTTCATCCCGCTCTACGGTAGCTTTATCGTCGAGCTCGCCGAGGATGCCGAGCTGCCCGAGGTCGCCGACGGCGTTGTCGTCGAGCCCCTGGGCACCACCGTTGAGGGCTATGTCATCGACACCGGCTCCGAGGTCATCGAGCTCGCCGAGCTCCAGGAGGCCTGGGAGAGCGGTATCGAGAGCGTCTTCGCCTACCGCAGCGCCGGCGAGACCGCCGAGGTCGAGACCATCGACTTCCGCGCCAAGGATATCCACGTGTACGGCAGCACCAAGATCGCCCGTCCGCGCGTGATCATCCCCGTGTTCCCCGGCAACAACTGCGAGTACGACAGCGCCCGTGCCTTCCGTGCCGCCGGTGCCGAGGCCGACACCTTCGTGATCAACAACCTCACGCCCGAGGCCGTCGCCGAGAGCACCCACGAGCTTGCCCGCCGCATCCGTGCAAGCCAGATCGTCATGATCCCCGGCGGCTTCTCGGGCGGCGACGAGCCCGACGGCTCCGCCAAGTTCATCACGGCGTTCTTCCGCGCTCCCGAGGTCACCGAAGCGGTCCGCGACCTGCTCAAGGCCCGCGACGGCCTGATGCTGGGCATCTGCAACGGCTTCCAGGCTCTGGTCAAGCTCGGCCTGGTGCCCTACGGCGACATCGTCGACGCCACGCCCGATGCGCCCACGCTGACGTTTAACACCATCGGTCGCCATCAGAGCCGCCTGGTGCGCACCCGCATCTCGTCCAACCTGTCCCCGTGGCTGTCGCAGTGCAGCCTGGACGACCCCTACACCGTCGCCATCAGTCACGGCGAGGGCCGCTTCGTCGCTAACGACGAGGTGCTCGCCCAGCTTATCGCCAACGGCCAGGTCGCCACGCAGTACGTGGGCGAGGACGGCAAGCCCAGCATGGATCTTTCCGTCAACCCCAACGGCTCTGCACTCGCCATCGAGGGCATCACGAGCCCCGACGGCCGCGTCCTAGGCAAGATGGGCCACGCCGAGCGTCGCGGCGACAACCTGTACCGCAACGTGCCCGAGCATGTCCCCGGCGATAAGTTCATGCCGATCTTTGAAAGCGGCGTGGCCTACTTCGCTTAAAGCTATCCCATCGGGTACAATCCCCTCGGGTAACATCACCCGCCACCGGCACTCCCGGTGGCGGGTTCTTTTTTGCTTCGCGCATATAGGAAGGACATCATGGAAAGCCGCAAGCCGTATCTCGCCACCCTGCCCGGACTCATCCTGGGCTGCCTCGTTTGCTGCGCGCTCTGGGGATCGGCCTTTCCCTGCATCAAGATCGGCTACGGCCTCTTCGGCATCCCCGCGCACGATAGCGCCTCGCAGCTGCTCTTCGCGGGTCTACGCTTCACCCTTGCCGGCATGCTGGTCATTGTTGGCATGAGCGTGGCCCAGCGTCGTCCGCTCGTTCCGCAAGCGCACGACATCAAGCCCATCCTCACGTTGTCGCTCTTCCAGACTATCGGCCAGTACTTCTTTTTCTACCTGGGACTCTCGCGCGCCAGCGCCATGTCGAGCTCCATCATCGAGGCCAGCGCCAACTTCCTCGCAATCCTCTTTGCCGCCCTGGCGTTTCGCACCGAAAAGCTTGATACGGCCAAGGTGCTCGGCTGCGTGCTGGGGTTTGCCGGCGTCGCACTCGTCAACCTTTCGGGCGCGGATGGCACCTTTGGCTTTACGCTCGACGGCGAGGGCTTTATCTTGGCTTCCACCGTCGCAGGCGCCCTTTCGACCTGCCTGATCGGCATCTTCTCGCGCGAGCACAACGGCGTTTTGCTTGCCGGGTGGCAGTTCTTGGTCGGCGGCCTGGTCCTCACCGTCATCGGCTTTTTGATGGGTGGCGTGCTCTCCCCCACGGCGATTACCCCCGCTATCGCGCTCATTATCTATATGGCACTCATCTCCGCGGTCGCCTACTCGCTGTGGTCGCGCCTGCTTGCCGTCAACCCCGTCAGCCGTGTGTCGGTCTTTGGCTTTATGAATCCAGTCTTTGGCGTACTGTTGAGCGCTCTGCTGCTCGGCGAGGGCGCTGGCACGAGCCCTGTTACCGTACTTGTTGCCCTGCTGTTGGTCTGCGGCGGCATCATCATCGTCAACAGGCCCAAAAAGGTCTAACGAACTGCCCCTATTTAGCAGAGGGGGTTCACATGCTTTAGCTTAATGGAGTACATCGGAGAGCCGAGGGCCGCCACGCCCGCCAGCGTGCGCCCTTTTTCTAGCGTATCTGGGCGCCGGCTTTCTTCTTCTCGCGCTTTACGCGGTAGAGCTCCGCGTCGGCAGCACGAAACAAGTCTTGCCAGGTATCGACGCCATCACCGACCCGTGCGTAGCCGATGGACATCCGCAACAGATACGGAACCTCGGCGCGCGCGAGCTCATCGTTGATTGTCGCGCACAGATGCATGATATCCTGTTCCGCCGCTGCCTTTTGGAGCACCACGAACTCATCGCCACCATAACGTGCGATAAAGCCGCCAGACGCCGAGCAGACTTCTTTGAGCGCAGCGGATATGACCTGAAGAGCATGGTCGCCCTCCACATGCCCATAGCGATCGTTAATCTGCTTAAAGCCGTCGGCGTCCATCATAAGCAGATATACATCTTCGGCCTGATCCACATTTGAGAAGAGCGACAGCATATAGGTCTCAAAACGGTTGCGATTGTTAAGTCCAGTCAACGGGTCGGTCGAGATGAGCTGCTCCTGGTAGATGATGTAGAGCAGCAACATGCTAATCATTATGCCGACACAAAGGCCGGGCACCGAGTATACGACCTGAAAGGTACCGCCCACCAGGGCCGGAATGGCGAAAAATGCCAAGGTTCGATAGATGGCCTTCGTCTGCAGGCTCTCGACCCTGCGAGATTGCATAAATGCATGCAGGGACGTATGTATAACGTAACAGTAGCTGACGATGGGCTGGATCATATAGGCAAAGCCGCGACGATACACGACCTGCGAATCGATATAGAACAGGGCGTGCGTCCAGTAACTGGTAAACGCCAGCACGACCACCAGAGCCGTAGGCAACGCTACAAGCACCACCCTATAGCGCGAGGTCAAAAGGCGAGAACCCTGCACCGTCTCGGAATAGATAAACCAAATGAGACACGCGATAGCAAAGAGCGAAAACGAAACCGCGTTGGAAATCCAGTTGGCAGCAATGCCCAACGTGCCGTCCACACCGTCCGAAAGCGTCCAGATCATATCGAATAATATGTACGCGGCAGAGGTGTAGCCAAGCATGCTAAACAATAGCTGCTGGGTGCTCGAGAACAAGGAGCGACGACTTCGCACGGCAAGCCCGATAAGAACAATCATGCATAGCACGAATATCTCAATCTTGAGTGCCTTAACCACTAGCGCCATCCCTTCAATACCCAAGTGGTCAGAATCGCCCAATTCGAATCAGGGCAATAAACACCCCTTTACTCCACAGGGGTAAAGGGGATAATAGCAGAGCGCCCGAACATCACTGCAAAACAGTTTCTGTTCGGGCGCCCATACGGCGCGAATTGCACACGCCGGCATCATTGATGGGTATCGATTGCTACTCGCCATCGATGTCAGTCGCGACGGCCTCCTCTATGGCCTCGACACCGACAGGCGACAGATCCTCCTTGCCTTGGCAGAACTTCTTGTCGACCCAGCCAGTCAGAATCGGAGCCATGATCGCCGTGATGATAACGGCGGTGGCGATCTGAGCGTACGCGATGGGCGCAAGCTCGGCGTAGCGCGGTGCGACCTCGGCGAGGGCAACCGGTGTGGTCATAGCCGTGCCGGCAATGGTGGAGCAAGCCACAGCGGCCTTGCCATTGCCGCCGCACAGACGCTCGAACGCAAAGGTGATGGGACCGACGACAAACAGCGTGACAAGGCCCAGCAAGATGCCGGAAATACCGCCGGTGATAAAGCTCGACAGGCTCATGGACGCACCGAGCTGAAATCCGATGACGGCAATCGCGGGATTGGCACCGGGAACCAGCAGGTTCTTGATAAACGGGAACAGGTTGCCCAGAACCATGCCAATAACGAGTGGCAAGATGGAGCCGATAATGGTGCCAATGGGAATGTTGGCGAGGCCGGAAACACCGAGGATGATCATCGTGACGGCGGGGCCGGCCGTAAAGAACAGGATACCGACGGCGCCCTGCTCAGACTCATCGCCGAACTCGCCCATGATGCCCGTATAGAGCGCCATGTTGCAAAACGTGATGCCGCCGATGATAGACACGGAGCTCAGACCCAGGAAGTTGTCGTTAAAGAAATATGCCACGCCCAGGCCGAGAGCCGCTGCGACGACCAGCTTGGGGATCAGCACGACGATACCGGTCTTGATGGCACCCGGCGTGGACTTAAAGCTGATGCCGGCGCCCACAAACAGCAGGATCGCGGCGACGATGGCATTGGAGCCACCGCGGCAGGCAGCCGTAAAGAAGCCGCCGATCTCAAAAACCTGCGGGCAGAAGGTGTTGAGCAAAAGACCGACGATCATCGGATAGATCATGATGTCGCCCGGGATGCGCGGGACCTTGAATTTCTTTTGCTCGTTGGCGGTCGCTTCCTGTGCCATGAAACCCCCATTTCCGCTGACGGGGTACAAAAGCCCACGTCACGCTTTGCTACAGTAAAGTTTGACCATGGTACCAGAAGAAATAGACCAGCTCGGTGAGAAATTCGATTCGTTGGACAGGGGCGCTAAACGTGCCCCGCTCTTATATGAGGCTCAAAACGATATAGAACACGATGCCCGAAACACAGCACCACAGCATCGATTTTGTCTTGACCGCCACGGCCACGACGCCGGCAGCCGCAATCCAGGGAACCAAGGCAGGCCAGGGTCCCGCGTCGAACGCGCCGGGGCTCACCAAGTCGTTGGCGACCAGCGCGGCAAAGGCAGCGGGCGGGATATAACCCAGGGCCTCGGTAATGCGGGGCGACAGCGTTCTCCCGCGCAAGGCAAACGCCGGCGCGATGCGAAAGAACGCGATAGCAGCCCACGACGACAGCCACAGAACCAAGAACTCGTTAACGGGCATCGCGGGCACCTCTTCCGTCAAATACAGCATCGCACGCCAACGCAATGGCAATGCCGGCCACGACGCTTGCCGGCACGGCAATATTCGTGAGGCCCAAGAACTTGCATACGGCGACGGACACCGCGCCCGAAACCGCCGCGACAACGTTGCCGCGCGACAGCCGCTGCGAAAAGAGCAGGCAGATAAAGAGCGAGGTGCAGACAAAGGCTGCAATGGCGGTGGGAACATCGACAACGGCGCCGACGATGGCGCCCATCGTACACGAAACGCCCCATGTTGCGATGAGAATCACGTTGAGCACGAAGGACTCGCGCGGGCCCCAATCCTCCCCTTCAACCAACTTGGCAAGCGAGATGCCATATGCCTCCTCGGTAAGTGTCGCGGCAACAGCCAGCGTCTGACGCTTCGAGGCACCCGTCAGATGCGGCGCGATCGATGCCGAGTAAAGCGCAAAGCGCGAGGAGATGGCAGCAACGCTCGCGACGATCGATGCTGCAGGCACGCCCGCCAGCCAAAGATTGCAGATCATAAACTGGCCGCTGCCCGTCACAAACGTGCTGCTCAGAGCAAAGACCATCCAGGGCTCCATTCCCGTCTGCCCCATGATCATTCCGCACGGCGCGCCTATTGCAATATAGGTAAGCATCACTGGCCAGACGATTTTAAAGATCCTAAGGACCATGCCACTCCCATTCTGGTAAGTCGTCTGCAGCGCGCCTTGCAACGCAGCAGAAATATCAACCGGTGGCAATAAAGTTCACCTACAATTGCCACCGGATCGAAAGACACAACTTTTTAGGAAGTCATTATGACAGCTATCGATCGAGACCGGGCGCGCGCGGCCTTCAAAAGCTACACCGATGCCTACGACGCCACCAGCCCACGCATCGCGCTCAAAATCGAGCATACGTACCACGTGGCCGAGGCATGCGATGCCGTAGCGCGCGAGCAGGGCTGGTCGTCAGAAGATATTGACCTGGCATGGCTTTGCGGCCTGTTACACGATATGGGCCGCTTTGAGCAGTTGCGGCACTGGGACACCTTTAAGGACGCCGAGAGCATGAGCCATGCAGCGCTGGGCATCGAGATCCTCTTTGGCGAGAATCCCGCCGATGCACCCGCCGTAACGAGCATCCGCGACTTTATCGATGACCCGGCAGAGGACGAACTGATCCGCGCGAGCATCGCCCACCACAGTGATTTTCGCCTGCCCACGGAACTCGACACCCGTACACGGAGCTTCTGCGAGATCGTGCGCGATGGCGACAAGATCGACATTATGCGCACCATCGCCGACAGCACCGTCGACACCATCCTCAAGGTGGATGAGGACACGTTTCTCGCCAGCCACTTCTCGACACCGGCGCTTACCGCCTTTGACGAGCACCGCTGCGTCGCACGCGATGAGCGCGATGAGCCCGCAGACTACCTGGTGGGACTCATCTGCTTTATGTTTGAGCTCGTCTATCCAGCGAGCCGCGCGCTGGCGCGCAAACAGGGCGATATCCACCGCCTGCTCGACGCGCCCTTTGGCATTACGCGGCCCTTTACCGACCCCGCCACGCAGGCAACCTGGAGCCGCCTAAAGGACGAGATGCGCGACTGGCTGACGCGCGCTTAGCGCTCAAGCTGAGCCAGCAGCTCCTCAACGATCTCAACGGCATCGCCGACGACCTTGTACTGGGCGGCACCAAAGATGGGGGCATCCGGGTCCTCATTGATGGCGACAATGCACTCCGCCCCACCGATGCCGGCGAGATGCTGGATAGCGCCCGAGACACCGATGCTCACGAGGAGCTTGGGCGAGACCGATACACCCGTCTGGCCAATTTGGTGGCGATACTCCAACCAGCCTGCCTCCACAATGGGACGCGTGCAACCAAGCTCGGCACCCAGGGCATCGGCGAGCTTTCGCATCAGGGGCAGATTCTTCTTGGAGCCGATGCCGCGGCCCACCACGACCAGACGCTCGGCATCGGCAATTGAGGCCTGCTGTCCCCACTCCTCGGCGGGAATCGAGATCTCGACGCGGGCCTTAACGTCATCCGCAAGCACTACCTGGGTAATCGTGCCGGAGCGGCTATAGTCAAACTCGGGCGCCTTAAAGATGCCGGGGCGCACCGTTGCCATCTGAGGACGGTGGTTGGGGCAGATAATGGTGGCCATCAGGTTGCCGCCAAACGCCGGGCGCGTCTGCTGCAGCAGACCCGTCTCCGTATCCATAGAAAGCACCGTGCAATCGGCCGTAAGACCCGTCTGCAAGCGCACGGCCACACCGGGCGCCAGCTCGCGACCAAAGGCGGTCGCGCCGTACAGAATGGCCTCGGGCTTGCGCTCGGCTACCAAATCGCAGATCAAGCGAGCGTAGACCTCCGCGTCGTTCTGACGCAGGCGCTCGTCACGACAGACCAGAACTTCGTCCGCACCGGCGCAAATCAGATGCTCCAGGTCCCCGAGTGAGCCCTCGGGGCTCATGCCGACCAGTGCCACCAGACGGCAGCCGCGGGCATCGGCAAGCTCGCGCCCCTTGCCCATGAGCTCGAAGGCCACGGATGCAACGGCATCGTGCTCGTCAGTCTGCACGAAGATCCAGATGTCTCGATATGCGTCAAGGTCTGCCGCGCCGGCGGCCTCGTCGCGCTCAATCGAGATGGCGTTGACGGGGCAGGCGTCGACGCACCCACCGCACAGGATACAGCCGTCGGTTACGCGGGCACAGCGATTGGGGCGCTCACCCTCCACCACAATGCCGCCCGAGGCGCAGGCGCGAACGCAGCGACCGCAGCCGATACAGGCTTCGCTATCGATAATCAGCCCGCTCATCTATGCCATCCCCTCAATAATCTTGGCAAGTTTTACCGCCTGCTCGGACGCCGTTCCCTCAACGGCCTCGCACGTTTGGTCACGGTCGGGCACAAACGAGCGCGCGACCTGCGTCGGTGATCCGGCAAGGCCGCAACGCGAGGGGTCGGCGTTCACGTCGGCGGCACTGATCACGCGCACGTCCGCCCCCTCTGCCGCGCGAATACCGGCAATACTCGGCATACGCAACTGGCCAATCTCCTTGGCAGTCGTCATCGCACACGGCATCTCCAGGTACACCGTCTCCTCGCCGGCATCGCAGCCGTGAACGAGCGCCAGCGAGCCACACGTCGTAAATCCCGCGCTCTGCACACAGCTCACGTCGGTCACGCAGGGGACCCCAAAGGCGCCGGCCAGCTCGGGGCCGATCTGGGCCGTATCGCCGTCCACTGCCATCTTGCCGCAGATGAGCAGGTCAAAGTCCTCATCGAGTGCCTCGATGCCGCATTTGAGGGCATAGGTGGTGGCTAGGGTATCGGCGCCCGCAAAGGCGCGATCGGTCAGCAGCAGCGCGTCGTCGGCACCGCGGGCGATGCAGTCGCGCAGCAGCGATTCGGTCGCGGGGATGCCCATCGACACCACCGTCACACGCACGTCCATGCCAAAGCCGATAAAGTCGTCCTTCAGCGCTAGCGCACATTCGAGGGCACTTGCATCGAAGGGATTAACGACCGCCTGCTTGCCATCACGCACGATAGTATTGGTCTTGGGGTCCATCTTGACCTCGGTGCTTCCGGGCACCGCCTTGACGCACACCACCATATGGAAATCACTCATCTTCACGCGCCCCCTTTCTGGACGAGTTCATCCAAGAGCTTCTCCGTAAACAGGTTGCCGCGACCCAGCTGGCCGGCAGGATCAAGCTGGAGTTTGAGACGCGCCGACTCGACCATGGCCTCGTGGCCGTACATCGTCTCCAAGAAGCCCGCCTTGATCTTGCCGACGCCGTGTTCGGCAGAAACGGCACCGCCCATGGCCGTGACCTCGGAAGCCCACTGGGCAAAGAGCTCTCCACCACGACGGTAGTCTTGCGCATCGCGCGGCAGGATGTTCACATGCAGATGGTTGTTCCCGATGTGTCCCCAGGCAGCAGACTCAAGCCCGCTTTCGGCCAGCGTGCGGCGATAGAGGGCCACGACATCGGCAAGGCGTGCATTGGGCACCGACATATCCGATCCCAGCTTGGTAATGGTGGGGTCGGTGCGGCGACGCTCGTCAATGAGCATGTTGACGCTCTCGGGCACCGCGTGGCGGAAGAACCGCTGGCACTCGCGATCGACTTCGGTGCGGGCGACCCATGTCGCATCGTCGCGGCCGCCCGCAAGCTCCAGCACCCATCCCAGGTGGTACAGCTCCTCGGTCGCCTGCGCCTCGTCATCGCAGTCGAGCTCCACGTAGACACATACCTTGGCCTCTTTGTCGAGCGCCGGCAGCGAGGCAAACGCCGTCGACTGCTCGCGCTGGCGACGTAGAATATCCAGGGCGCCAGCATCGAAGTACTCGATGGCAGCCGCATGGGACAGGACAGGGCGCACGGAATCGGTAAAGGACACCGCCTTGTCCTCGCTATCGAAAAAGCAACTCACACCCCAAACGACCGCAGGCGCCGCCTGCAGGGCAATCTCGAGCTCGGTGATAACGCCGAGCGTGCCGCACGCGCCGATAAAGAGGTCGATGGCGTCCATATCGTCCGCAACGAAATAGCCTGAGGCATTTTTTGTCTCGGGCATGGTATAGCCGGGAAGATCGAGCTCGAGCGTACGGCCCTCTGCCGTCACGAGCGACAGGTGGCGGCCCTGGGCAAAAGCCTCGCCGCGCTGAAGCTCAAGCAAATCGCCATCAGCCAGCGCGACGTGGAGTCCCGTGATATGCGGGCGCATGGGGCCGTAAGCGTAGCTGCGGGCGCCGGAGGCGTTGCATGCCGCCATGCCACCCAGACAGGCAGATGCCTCGGTGGGATCGGTGGGAAAGAACTGCTCGGGGGACTCTTGGAACTCCTCGTAGGCCTCAAGCGATGCCTGGTCCCAACCAGCGGTCGGCAGTACCTTCTTGCTCAGCTGCTTACGCAGCTCCGAGAGCACAACGCCCGGCTCCACGCGCAGCAGAAATTGGCCTTGTTCATCGCGGCGAAGGCCCAAGTAGCGATTCATACGGGAAGTATTGAGGATATGCCCACCGTGGGGCACGGCACCGGCGGCAAGGCCGGTTCGGGCGCCCTGAACCGTTACCGGGACACGCTCGGCATGGAGCGTTTCCAAAATGGCACGGACCTCGTCTTCCGTTGTCGGAAACGAGATGCTCGATGCTTCGCCCGATGCACGAGATTCATCGCGGCCATACTCTTCGAACTCATCGGTGAAGGGTTTAATGGTTGCAGACACGCGAACTCCCCCTTTAGCTAACTACAGTGTTTGCAGGGAGATGTTACCGCATCGTTTCGTCGACGTGTTCGAGACCGTCTCCATAATTGGCGATTTTTACGTTTGTGCAATTCGGCGAACGGCAAGGCTTCCTCGGCAGACGATGCTTTTGACACATATCGCCCCGCCGTCGCCGACCGCTCGATTGTCGCTCGAAAAAAGTTGAAGTAATTTTTTCCACCTTTTACCTGCGGAGATGTCAATCCGTCAAGCATTTGGTCAGAAATTGGTCAAGTAGCGGCTGATACGGTCGGCGTCGACAACCAAAACCGATAGAAGTTTTGGCCCCAGAAGCAGGGAGGTTCCCATGGCATATTACTGGCCCCAGTACGGCGTCGCCATCGAGGTCGACGACGATCCCTATCTCCTGCCTTTCGACGAAGAGGCGTTCCCCGATACGGCGGTCTACCACGTCACCACCGATGTTATCTGCGACCCCGAGTCGTTCTCGGCGCTCGCCCACCACATCGCGCGTATCCACGACATCGAGCTCCCTCACGACTTTGACGAGCTCATCTACTCGCGCCGCCTGATGCTTCACATGCTCTTTGGAGCGGACCCGTCCACGTTCGCACGTGTCTACACCACCAAGGACGCCGCATGAGTGCGAAGAAGCCGCCCCGCCTCGCAGGACTGGGGCGTCGCAAGAAACTCGTCGTTGTCTGCCTGGCTATCGTCTGCGCCCTCATCGCCGTAGGGCTATACGCCTGGCAGTCGCAGCCCGTGCCCGAAGCGGGCGCCTCAGTCACGACGGCAGAGGGCAAATCGCGACAAGAAATCCAAGATGAGCTCGATGCCATCGTCCGCGACAACATGATGACGATTTCGGTCGCGCCGGTCGCTCAGCTACAGGAGGACGGCAAGCTGCGCGTCAACGTGCAAAACGTCCAAGACAATAAATTTCCCCAGCGATTCCGCGTCATCCAAAACGACGAGACCATGTACGAATCCGGTGTGGTCGAGACCGGCAAGACAATCGAGACGTGCCCCGCCGGCGACATCAAAGAAGGCGAGGCATACATCGAGATCCAGGCACTCGATGCCAAGACCCTCGACAGCCACGGCAATCCGACACGTGTCAAGGTACGGGTTGAGCAAGCCGAGAACTAGCTTTTTCGGCCGACGCGGCACCGCACGCAATTCACCAGCATTCGTCCAATCATCGCGGGGACGGCCCGCGGCGAATAGAAAGGAACGACCATGGACATCACCAGGAACATGAACGGAGCCAGAGCGCTCGTCGTGGGCGCAGGGCTCGCGCTCGCGCTCGCAATGGGCGCCGCCCCGACGCCAGCTCTGGCAGCCGGGCGCGTTGGAACCACAAAAGTAATGGTCAGGACCGAGATCGACAACGTAGAGTTCAAAGTTCCGACGGTTATTCCCTTCGTCGCCAAGGCCGACGGCACGCTTCAGGGCCCCTCAGAAGACGCGACCACCATCGACAATCATTCGGCCTACGGCATCCATGTCACCAACATGAAGATCGACGCCATGAACACCTGGACCATTGCCGCCGACGCCAAGGCCGGAACCGCGCAGAATTCCATCGACTTTAAGGTCGGCCCCAACGGCGCACTCCAGAACGCCAGCGCCGCAATGCAGGAGACGGGCCTCGATCTTTCCAAGAATGCAGCCTTCGACATGGGCTACCAGGGCATTGCCGGCGGCACGGACAAAATTAAGCTCAAGACAAGCGGAAACGTCGCCCGCGTCACGCGCGACATCTTCCGCGTAACCGGCGAAGGCGATCAGGTCGCAACGATCACCTGGACGGTCGAGCCCGGTGCGCACACGGCATAAGGCCGTCGCCCTGGCCGCCGCCGTCAGTATCCTAGCGTTTGGGCCAGCCATGGCCTTTGCCCAGCAAGAACAGGCGCAGGCCGCCACGCAGGTGACGGTCGACCTCTCGGAGCTCGACCGCGGCTGCCGCGAGGAACCGTTGGCTCAGACAGGCGACAGACGATGGCTCTTGGCAGCAGGCGCCACGGCAGCAGGCGCGGGAACCGCCGGCCTCGGTCTGCACATCAAACGCAGCCAGAAACGAAACACGGACAGGCCACACTAAATTAGCTAAGGAGACCCCATGGCATCGAAGAACCTTTTGCCCGTCGTCGCACTCTGCGGCGCGCTCGCAACCGGAACGCCTGTCGCCGCTTGGGCGACTCCCGTCATGGCAGACTCCTTACCAGCAGCCCTAAGCTCCGCACCAAATCCGTCGAGCGCCATTGCGTGCAAGCGTTTTTCGTTCGCACAGGCCGCAATCTCAACCTCGGGATGCCTTCGTCGTAATACGGACGGCTCGATAGTCGTGGATATCAATCGTTCGAACAAGGCAAACGGCTCCCAGGCGGGGTGCGCCGTCTGCACGTGGCGCTCGATTGTGCTCGATGCAGATGGCGATCCGTGCGATTTGGGGTTGCGCATCGATATCGCTTCGGTCGATGACTCGGCGAACGGAGCGAAGGTCGCCTTCGACGGTGCGTTTTTCGAGAAAGGAGGCGGTATATGTCTGGGCTGCGCCGCCGCGAATGCAGACGATGTGCAGCCCACCCTCTCATTCACGGCATCGCTGCGGCTGACCAAGGCGGGCACCGATGCCATCGCGGCGGGAGAAGCATCCCTGCTGTTCTACGCCGCCAGTACCGAAGACACAGACATTCATTTCGAGAAGCCGGCCGGATCGCTCAGCCTTACGCGCGGGACGGAGGCAGGCCCTATTGCGATCGATACCCACACGCTAGGCAGGCAACGCATTCTTGCCGACCCGGCGCTTCTCGAGATGGAGTGGAACGGATCCGGAGCCGTCGGGATTGCCCCCTCCGCGCTTGACGCCAAGACGCTCCCCTCAAACGACGAACCCATCAACGCAACCATACAAGAAGAGAGCACGGACAAAGAAGCAGGTGCGGGCGACACGCCGTCGCCGACAAACAGCGTCCCAGCTTCTTTCGAAGCACCGAATGAGCCCGCTACCGGTCCAAACGATCCCGAGCTCGCGGACAGTCTGAGGCTTGCTGATCCTCAGGAGATCGATGAAGGTAACTGCTGCGTGCTTGCCGCCCTCGACCACACAGAGGTCATCGATGCTGCAAACATCGAAGTTGCCGCCGCCAATCAGCCCGTCCGCAAGTCGGCCATCATCGCATTTCCCGAATCCATCGAAGTCGTCTATTTGCCATCGGGCGAGGTCGTGGCCCCAACGCTGCTCACCTTGTTGGGCGCCAAGAATACTCGAAACGAAATTAAAAAGGTCACGGTTGTCGACCCTGCAACCACCGCTAAACTGCGTCTATACGCCGTTGCCCCAGACGGAGGCAAGACCTTGGAATTCGATGGCGACACACTTCTAGCCTGGCGACGTCTGGACATTATGCAAGACGTCTCGTATCAGATCGAACTCGAAGGGTTTGATCGTGCCCGCGATGCCAATATCATCGCCGCGGCTATTGAATCCTCGCAGCGGCTTATGACACTGCGCTTTGACTACTACCCCTATGTCCCGACAACCACCTGAGGCTTAAATGCTGCGCATCATTCCTAATACCACTTATATAACGTATTAGATGAGTCGCGATGTGCCTCGCATTTCGTTCTGCTACGATTGCCACGTTGGCATCAATACAGGAGGGCTCATGCCGGGCTTGGGAACAATCATCAACGTTGCGCTTTTAGTTGCGGGCGGTCTTTTGGGATTAGCGGGCGGCCGCTTCATTACACCGCGCATCCAAGACACGCTCATGAAAGCATCGGGGCTGTGCGTCCTGTTTATCGGCCTGGGCGGCACCATGCAAAAGATGCTCATCATCGATGGAAAGGCGCTAGCGACTACCGGTACCACCATGCTCATCGTCTCATTTGCGCTCGGTTCGCTCATCGGCGAGGCCATCAACTTGGAGGCCGCCATCGAGAACCTTGGCGAATGGCTCAAGCGCAAGACTGGCAGTGAGGGCGATAACGAGTTCACCAACGCTTTTGTCTCGACTTCACTCACCGTGTGCATCGGCGCCATGGCCATTGTGGGATCGATCCAGGACGGCCTGCTCGGCGACTGGTCAACGCTTGCCCTCAAGGGCGCACTGGACTGCATCATCGTCTGCACCATGACGGCCTCGCTTGGCCGCGGCTGCATCTTCTCCGCCCTGCCCGTCGCCGTGTTCCAGGGGACGATCACACTGTTTGCCGGCGCACTCTCCCCCATCATGACCACGGCAGCCCTCGACAGCCTTTCGCTCGTAGGCTCCATGCTCATCTTCTGCGTCGGCGTCAACCTCATCCGTCCTCAGACCTTCCGCACGGCCAATATGCTCCCCTCCGTCGTCATCGCCGTCATCTACGCCCTCCTGTTCTAAATCTATCAACGCAGCGGTATCTCGAACACCTGTTTGATGCTGTGCTATGATATGAGGTCACCGAAGCTGCGTTAGGAGAGGAGAAGCGGTGGCCGACCAGGACATCAAGATGCTCATCGAGCGCATTATGGCCGAGGCCCGGACCCATCAGTCCGCCCGCTTCTCAAACGAAATCTACGCAGACGAGCCGATTCTCAAAACCGGCCGACAGATGCAGAATTTCCTCCCCGACCAGTACCGCAAAATGCGCGAGATATCGCGCTGGCAGGATGACCCCAAGGGCGGCGCGGGTCGTTGGCTTTCGGAAGCCGAGCTTTTCTACCGCCAAGGCCTGCTGATGGCCGACTTTGAGGACGACTGCCCCTACAACGGCACCTTTAAGTCGTACTTTCCCACCTACAACGCCATGAGCGACCGGCAACTGCGCGGCTACTTTACCTGGCGTGCCCAAGTGCGTCGCGGAACCGTCGAGGAAACGTCTACGTCCTTTGCCTTTCTGTATCTCTATGAGCTGATTTGCGGCATTGGCGTTGATAATCCGCTCGATGGTTTTAACAAGATCAAGGCCTTTTGGGATGTCTATCGCGCCTTCGAGCCCGGCATCGACCGGTTTGCGCGCGTGTGGCTGCAAGATTACGCCGTGTTCCACGGGCTCGACCCCAAGCTGCTTCGCGACTCTAAAACCGTCATGTTCGATAACGCCCTTATCGAGCTGCGGCGCGCGGCACGAGACCTTGTACCAGCACCGGCACCGTCCGGCCAGACCCCTAAGCGTCGCAAAATCTCCGAGCCCACGCTCCCCCTTCCGCCCGATGAAGCGCGCGAGGAGCGACTCATGGCCGCCATCAACGCCCTCTCCACGTACAACCTAAGTAACTCGCGGCTCGACCGCAGCCACCGCCGCGATCTGCGCCACGTGGCATGCGCCGTGTATGTCCGCATGGCGCGCTACTATGACACGCACCGAAAGACCGGCATCGTGGCGAGTTTATTTGGGGAGGAGACGGCCATGCCCTACACCATGTTTGCCTCGGCCGTATTCTTTGCGCCCGAGCGCCACGAGGACTGTGAATACCGCCTGGATCCTATCCATATCTACCGTTGCCAAAACGGCTTTTGGGAATGCATGCGTATCCACGGTAGCAGGCAAAAGAGTAGCAAGCTCGGTGAAATGATGCGCGCCTGCGACCAACGCCTGCGCCTGGCGTTGGACCCCGCCCATCCTCTGAAAGAGGAGAAGGTCCCCAAATATCTAGCCAAGATTATCGATGACGAGATTGTGGCATGGCTTTCGTGGGACGCCGCACACCAGCCCGTCAAGATCGATATCGATTTGAGCCAGCTGGGGCACATTCGGAGCGCTGCCGCACAAACGCGCGAAGCGCTTTTGATCGACGAGGAACGCGAGGACGGCGCGTCCGCAGAAGCCGAGGCAGCGGACTCAGGGCAACCGGAAGCCGAGCCTGCGGCCGCCGCGACGGTCGCGGCGGCCGCAGGGCAGGACGAGTCCGACGAGCCGACCATATCCACCGAACAGTTTGGTGTCGTAGCACCGCTTCTCGCACCGACGCCCGCGCTCGCAGCTGCTGCGCCCGCTGACGCCACGAACGAACTCGCGCCCGCCGCAGACGCCTATCTCCGCGCGCTGCTCGAGCACAACGCAGTACAGGCGGAATCGGCGGTAGTGCAATCGGAGCAGAGCGAGGACATGCTCGTCGATACCATCAACGAGGCGCTCTTTGACCTGGTGGGCGACACCGTAATTGAATTTAGCGCGGCAGGGCCGCAGATTATCGAGGACTACGAAGCAGACGTGAGAGGATACCTAGACCATGAGTGATATCGCATCCGCAGCACCTCGCGTGCCCAAGCGCGTCGCTGCCGTCATTCTCAACTCGCTCAAGGGCGGTGTGGTCCCGCGCATCGGCCTTCCTTACATCACCGTAGGGCGCGAGGTCGAGATCCGCGCCCTGCTCACCGATCTGAGTCTCATCGCCGACGGTGGCGCGAGCTTCCGCTTTCTGGTCGGTCGTTACGGCGCCGGCAAGAGCTTTTTGCTCCAGACTATCCGCACGCACGCCATGGGCGAGGGATTCGTCGTCGCTGATGCCGACCTGTCGCCCGAGCGCCGCCTGCAGGGCGGTCAGGGACAGGGCCTTGCCACCTACCGCGAGCTCATCCGCAATATATCGACCAAGACGCGCCCCGAGGGCGGTGCGCTCAACCTTATTCTGGATCGCTGGGTCGCCTCGTGTGCCGACGTCGACGAGTCGGTCGTCAATGCCCAACTGGCCCCGCTCGAGGAGATGGTCCACGGCTTCGACTTCACCCGCATGCTCCGCCGCTATCGCATGGCCGCATCCGGGGGCGACGAAGAGGCCATGAGCCGCGTGACCAAATGGATTCGCGGCGAATACCGCACCAAGAGCGAGACACGCGCCGAGCTGGGCTCCTCGACCATCATCAGCGATGACGACTGGTACGACTACGTTAAGCTCATTGCGCGCTTTTTGGTCTGCAGCGGCTACAAGGGCATGCTGGTGCTCATCGACGAACTCGTGAATCTGTATAAGATTCCCAACGCCATCACGCGCCAATACAACTACGAAAAGATCCTGACCATGTACAACGACACGCTCCAAGGCAAGGCGCAGTACCTGGGCATGATCATGGGCGGCACGCCAACCTCCATCGAAGACCGCCGCCGCGGCGTGTTCTCCTACGAGGCCCTGCGCAGCCGACTCGCTCAGGGCCGCTTTGCGCGCGAAGACCTTAAGGACATGCTCGCGCCCATCATCCGCCTGCAGCCACTCACCTACGAGGAGCTGCTGGTGCTGATCGAAAAACTCATGCAAATTCACGCCGGCTACTTTGGCTGGACGCCCACGCTTACCGAGAACGACTTGGTGGACTTCCTCAAGATCGAGTTCGGTCGCGTGGGAGCCGACACGCATCTGACGCCGCGTGAAGTCATTCGTGACTTTATCGAGCTGCTCGACATCCTATGCCAAAACCCCGACGCCAACGTGGCCGAGCTGCTGCAAAGCGTCGGCGGCGACGCGTTGGCGCCGGCAACCGCAACAGGCGACACCGATACCGCAGGCGGCGACCGTAACTTCGCCGAATTCACCATCTAACCTGCCAATAAGGGACAGGTTTATTTTGGCAGGTTTTATCTGGGCAAACGTTGAGACTGTAATGCAGCAAGCCGTTGTCGGCAGCGTTGAGAAATTCGTTTTTGAGAGGAGGCCCCGTGAACGCCTTTGACCGCTACGCCCCGTTTGTCCAAGACTTCATCTACTCCCACGATTGGGAGAGTCTGCGCTCCATCCAGGTTGCGGCGGCAGATGCCATCTTCAACACGCAAGACAATGTGCTCCTGACGGCATCCACGGCATCTGGCAAAACTGAGGCGGCCTTCTTTCCCATCCTGACCGAGTTTTGGGAGAACCCGCCCGCGAGCGTGGGCGCCCTCTACATTGGCCCCCTCAAAGCACTCATCAACGACCAGTTCGTTCGCCTCAACGACCTCTGCGAAGAGGCCGATATCCCTGTCTGGCACTGGCACGGCGATGTCTCGCAGTCGCACAAGGCCAAGCTCATCAAAAAACCGAGCGGCATCTTGCAGATTACGCCCGAATCACTCGAGGCGCTCCTGATCCATAAGCACATGGCGATCCCGCGCATGTTTTGCGACCTGCGCTACGTGGTCATCGACGAGGTTCACTCGCTCATGCGCGGCGACCGTGGCGGGCAGACGCTCTGCCTTGTCGAGCGACTCTCGCGCATGGCCGGCGTGCAGCCTCGACGCATTGGCCTTTCCGCTACCATCGGCGACCCCGAGCGCACGGGCGCTTTTCTCTCACAGGGAACGGGGCGCGACTGCGTTATCCCCCGCTTTGAAGAACCGCACCGCGTGTGGCGCATCTCCATGGAGCACTTCTACAACTCGGGCCCCCAGGCTCAGCAGCGAGGATTTGAGAGCACAGGTCCTCAAGAGGCCGAAGTGCTTGCGTACGAGCGCATTGAAGCAGCGGCACCCGCGGCGCTGCCCGCCGGAGAACGAGACATGCGTCACAGCGGACAGCTCACACAAGAGGAGCGTCGTCAACGTCGTGAGCGGGCACGGGGCAAGGCCGCTCCCAAGGACAGTCGCACTTCCTCAGCCCCCGAGGGCGAAGTCGACATCCCACAGGCAACCGAACAGGCACTGCTCAACCCCACCGACACCGCACCCGACAACGCCGACCCCGGCATGGGCTACATCTTTGAACATACCCGCGGCCGCAAGTGCCTGGTCTTTGCCAACTCGCGTGAGGAGGCAGAGGCCGTGTGCTCCATGTTGCGAAGCTACTGTGAAAACCGGCACGAGCCAGACCGTTTCCTTATCCATCATGGCAACCTCTCGGCATCGCTACGCGAGACGGCTGAGGAGCTCATGCGCGACGAGGAACAGGCACAGACGACCGTCACCACCTCTACGCTTGAGCTTGGCATCGATATCGGCCGTCTGGAACGTGCGTTTCAGATCGATGCGCCGTTTACCGTTAGCTCCTTTTTGCAGCGCATGGGGCGCACAGGCCGTCGCGATCTTCCGCCCGAGATGTGGTTTGTCATGCGCGAGGAAAAGCCCGAGCCGCGCACGATGATGCCCGAAACCATTCCCTGGAAGCTCCTGCAGGGTATCGCGCTCGTACAACTCTATCGCGAGGAAAAGTGGGTCGAGCCACCCGAGCTCGATCGTCTCCCCTACAGCCTGCTCTATCACCAGACTATGTCGACCCTCGCCAGCACCGGCGAGCTCACGCCGGCCGAACTTGCCCAGCGCGTGCTCACGCTCAGCTATTTCCACCGTGTCTCGGCAGACGATTACCGTGTGCTGCTACGTCACCTCATTAAGATCGACCATATCCAGGCCACCGAAGGTGGCGGGCTCATCGTGGGCCTCGCGGGCGAGCGCATCATCAATAACTTTAAGTTCTACGCCGTGTTCCAGGAAAACGAGGAGTTTACCGTCCGGAGCGAATCGGCTGAGCTGGGCACGATCGTTAATCCGCCCCCACCCGGCGAGCGCATCGCCATCGCCGGACACTGCTGGATTGTCGAGGAAGTGGACTGGAAGCGTCACGCTGTCTTTGCCACGCAGGTCAAGGGCCGGGTGCCGGCCTACTTTGGCGACTGCCCCGGAGACATTAACACGCATGTGCTCGAGCGCATGCACAAGGCGCTCAACGAGCACGCGACATATCCGTACCTTATGGGTAACGCACGGGCCCGCTTGGCGCAGGCTCGTCATACGGCCGAGATTTCGGGGGCGGGAACCAAGCCGCTCATTAACCTGGGCGGCGATACCTGGGTGCTCTTCCCCTGGCTGGGCAGCTACGCCTTTTTGGCGCTCGAGCGCATGCTCAAGATTAAATGTGCCGCGGAGCTGGGCCTTCGCGGGCTCGATCCGTCACGCCCGTACTTTATGCAGTTTAAGATGAAGGCCGACGAGGAGACGTTCTTTGAGGTGCTCGCCGCCGAGGCCGAGAAGGACTTCGATCCCATCGAGCTCGTCTATCCTGGCGAGGTGCCTTACTTTGACCGCTACGACGAGTTTGTTCCCGAAGAGCTCGTGCGCAAGGGCTTTGCCGAAGGCGTGCTCGACATAGAGGGTATGAAGCAGCGCGTTCTCGGCTGGCGCGACCACGCCTAAGACCAGTCTTTTTTGGGACGGGGAGACTTACTTGTCGTGAAGGACGGTGCCGAGGAAGTCGGTGTCGAAGGGCACGGCTTCGGCAAAGGCGTAGTCGCCGTCGCTGGCGATGAGCAGGTAGTTTTCCTCGCCGCCGAACTTCACATCGCCACATGGGACCACCCAGGCGTGGACGAATACCTCGAGTGCCGTGGCAGCGCAGTCGCGAAGGAACGTCACATCGCTCCCCTCGTTTGCGCTCACAATATTGGCCACGTAGATACCCCCGGGCTTCAGGCTGCCTCGCACCAGGCGCAGCGCCTCAACCGTCGCCAGCTCGCGAACGGGCTCGGCACCGCCAAAGCAATCGCTCACGACCACGTCGTAGCGACGATGGCCCACGCTCGTCACACCCAGATACGAGCGAGCCTCGGCGGTAATCACCCGCAGGCGGTCGCCCACCGCGCGCTCCAGCTCGTCCAGGTAGAACCAACGGCGCGCCAAGCGCGTTATCTCTCCGTCATACTCGATAACGTCCATACGCAAGCCCTCGTGCGACACCAGCGCATATTTGGGATAGGCAAACCCGCCGCCACCTAGCATAAGCATACGGCTGATACCGTGACCATAAGCGTCGCGCATCGCATCCTCGGCCTCAAACACGTCGTCAAACGCGCGATAGTACGCAAAGACGGGCTCCGCCCAGCGCTCGCCAACGTAACTCGCGCTTTGGTAGACGCCGCCTTGAACCAATACGCGAACTTCGTCGCCGCCCTCATCGTGCACGCGCTTTACACGCGCCAGCCCATTGCGGGTCCTCGCGACCTGCAGACAGGCAGCGCGAACAGCGACGGCGGCCGCACCAAGTGCCGCGGCTCCCAGGGCAACGCCGGCAACGACACCAGCAGAAACACTCGGCTTGTTCATCTAGAGCTCCTTTTGCAGATAGAGTCCATGGTCGTAAAAACCCAAATGACGATAGTACTCACGCGTGCCGATCGCGCTGATCACGTTGATGCGCGCATAGCCCGCGTCCCGCGCCATCTGGCACGCACGCTCCACCAGCGACCGCCCCAGTCCATGATGCTGAGCCGCCTGGCCTTGATCTCCCATGCGCGCCGCCATGCCGTACACGTGCACCTCGCGAATCATCGCCTCGTCCGGCGCCGTCGGCAACTCGTCCGCATGCGCGGCAACAAACGCGCGATCGGGCAGCGACAGGCGCAAAAAACCCGCGATTTTGCCCTGCGGCGTCACCCACTGCAAAAAGCGCTCGTGCGTCACCGGCGTCTCGTACGCCACGCCCTCGTCAAGGGTCAACTCGCCTAGGTCGGCGCCCGCCGTGCTAATCTCGCGATAGCGGATCTCACGCACCGTCGCACCGTCACCCCGAGCAGCCAGGCGGTTCTCGACGAGCTGACGCAGGTTGGGCTTCTTGTTGCCCACCATGATGTCATCGGAACTAAAGTCGCGAATCATGCGGCTGATGCGGCAGAACGCCGGCGTCACCACGATGTCATCGGCCAACACGTCGAGCAGTTCTTCCTCGGTATAGGGGCGCCACTCGCCACGCTCGTAACAGCCCACCAGACGCGAGCCCTCGATGAGCGCGCACGGGTAGACCTTGACCTCGTCGGGCATAAAGGCGCCCTCGGTCATAAAGCGCTCGTAGTCACGCTTGTCCCCCTCAGGCGTAGCACCCAACAAGTTGAGCATAAAGTGCGCGTGGATCTTAAAGCCAAACAGGCGCGCGAGCGAAAACGCCCGCTCGATCTGCGCCACCGAAATGCGGCGCTCGTTGATATCGAGCAGGTGCTGGTCAAGGCTTTGGATGCCCATCTGTATCTTGGTGCAACCCAGGCGGCGGATGAGCGTGAGGGCCTGCGGCGTTACGGCATCGGGGCGCGTCTCGATAACGAGCCCCACCACGCGATGCTTCGCCGTCTCGTTAATGCGCTGCTGACGCTCGAGCTCCTCCATCGTTGCCGTCTGCCACTCGGTGACCTCGCCCCACGGCGTACCGGGGCCGTACAGACGACGCACCGCACGGTTATAGCCGCCCACGGCAGCATCCACACGTCCCTGCTCGTCGGCAACGCCGGCAGCAAGCTCGACCTCGTCTGTCGCAATGCCGGCGGCCCGATAGCGCTCGCGACGCTCTGCTACCACCGGCGGCAGGGCATCGGCGGGAGCGTCATCGAGCAGACGCCCCGCCTCGGCACGGCTGATGCCCGGACGCGCCAACATGGGGTTGGCCGCCACGCCGGCGACGGCGTCGTCATTGAGCGCACGGAAAAGCTCCGACATAAACCATGCCTGATACCCTTGCGGATAGTCGCTCCAGGTACCGCCAAGAACGATAAGCTCGATCTTGTCGGTTGCATGCCCCATTTGCGAAAGCGCGGTCAAACGAGCACTCACCTGCAGATACGGGTCAAAGCAGTTTTGCTCCGCACGGGCGCATGCCGGCTCGGCATGCAGATAGCTTTTGGGCATGCGCAGATCGTTGGGGCAAAACAGGCAATCGCCCGAACAGGGCCACGGCTTGGTGATGACGGTAATGGTCGCCACGCCCGAAGCCGTGCGGCGCGGCTTCATGCGCAGCACCTGCAGCAGCTGACGCTCCAGCTCGGCATCGACATTCCATCCAGCCCAACGAGCCGGCTTCTCACGTTTAACCCGCTGGTAGAACGGCAGCAGACGGCGCTTGGCCAGATCTCGTTTGTCGGCACCCTCACGGCGCGCCTCGGCATGTATCAGTTTGACGAGCGCCTTGTCGTCCACGGTCTCACCGCGACGCAGAGCCTCGAGTATGTTCAAAATAATCTGTTCCATGCCCCCATTGTAAAGGCAAAGGCGCCGGAGCCAGTCACGGCCCCGGCGCCTCCATCAAAGAGCATGCCTATATGCACCGATCTCCGAAAACCGCATGTCACACCGATTCGAACGACATGTCGCCCGAACCGACCTTAAAACGATACGTTGCAGACTTGTCACCGTTGTCGAATTCAGCATTCAATATGGTCTCGCCATCGTAGCCAAGCGGAAGGAAATCGCTCTCAAAGTCACCGCTGCCCACGGTGAGGCTCGCCTTAAAGCCCGTAGAGTTCGGAACCGATATCTCCACATCGCCCGAGCCCACGCTTACGTCCATCGACTTCGCGGGGGCCTGGTAGAGCTCGAACGCCACATCGCCCGAACCGACCTCGGCATCCAAGGTGTCGGTTACGGTGCCCGCAAACTCAACGTCTCCCGAGTCCAACGTCAATTCGAAGTCGTGACATGCAATGTCCGCGACCGTCAGTTCTCCCGACCCCACCCTCGCCGTAATGCCGACCAGGTTATCCGCAACATCCCGCGGCAGCTCGATGGTGACCGAACGATCGATAGCGCGCTCGTCATCGCAGTCGAACTGGCTAATCGTGAGTGTAGAACCCTTGACCTCGGCCAGATTCTGAGTGGCAGCATCGTAGGTAGCTACCCCCTTTGCAACACGACCGCTCTCGATGACACGCACCTGCCCGCCGGAAACGCACTTGATCTCAACCTCACCCGATGTCACATCCAGGTCAAGGGACTGGAATGAGTCGGCATCAAACGTTTCGCTCGAAAGCTGCCGAGACTGAGCGGAATAGTTACCGCCATCCAAAGAATCGTCCCCGTCAACCACATCGTCCATACCGGACAAACCGGATGCAATATCGCCGAGATCCCACGGGCCATCAAAATGAAACAATATCCGCGAAGTGCCAAAGATAAGCCCGATGATGAGCACGAACGCTCCGATACCGACGCCCAGGCGGACCTTGGACTCATGCGAGAGCTTCATCATTCATCACCTTCTTTGGCGCTCGGCTCAGCGGCGGTCGAGGAAGCCACGTCAGTATCAACCGCAGCGGAAACATCCTGAGCCTTAGCCGCCTCCGGCGCCGGACCAACCTGAATATCCCCGCGTGCCCAATCGCCATCGAGCGCACGCGCCACCCAGTGATAGATGGGGATTGTAAAGAAGATCAGCGCGGCAAAGGAGCCACCAAACAGGAACATCAGCAAAAAGAACAGCAGCCAGCACACGGCCCAATACGGAAACGACTGGAACGGACCTTTCACCGGAGTCGAGCCAGCTGCGCCGCCACTCGTCACCTGCGCCGTAGCGGCATTAGCTGCCTGCGCGCTCCAGCTTGCCGCTTGCGCCGCCTTGGCGGCGGCATCACTCGCCTGCGTTGCCGCCTCGGTAGCACGTGCCGCCGCCTCATGGGTACGGGCGCGCTCCGCTGCCTCGGCCTCGCGCTGACGGGCGCGGTCCTCGTTCTCAAACTCGATATCGTCCTCGATCTCATCGCTCGGATTGAGGAGCTCGTCCAAACTCACGCCATAGAGTTTTGCGAGCGAGATCAGGTTCTCTGTATCGGGCGAGCTCTCCGCACGCTCCCATTTACTGACCGCCTGGCGCGACAGCCCCAGCTTTCGCGCCAGCCCTTCTTGGCTAAAACCCTTGCTGCGACGAAGGTCGGCGAGCCGCTGCGCAGTTTCTACATTCATGGTTCCTCCTATGCGATGCCAGCCGTGCCGCCGGACCGTTTTTGTTCTTAAGGCGCCTTGCACAGTTAAAAATCTATCCGCCACCGCCAAAAGCATGCCACCTATTCTAGTGAGATTTTTGACAACCGGCGGTTGCGGGTGCATATGAGCTGCGGAAATGTGTCCAAACAAAGCAATGACCCGCAGCTCGGTTGTCCCCGTTGCGGCGTTAACGGTAGTATGGTCGTACTGTTTATTCCGCACCGCCAACGGAGGGAGTTCCGCGCCGTGAACCGCGATTTCGCCTCATCGCTCATTCAGCTCAACAATACGTTCTATCGCGAGCACTCCGCCTCCTTCTCCGATACGCGCCAGGCACCGTGGCCCGGCTGGGTACGCACCATGGACATAGCGCTCGAGCAGCTCGACGTCGCCACGATCGAGCATCCCGTCCGCGTCTTCGATCTTGCCTGCGGCAACATGCGATTCGAGAACTTTGCCGCCGGCGGCGCACTTGCCGCCAAGGGCGTCGACGGCGCAAACCCCTCGGCAGATGCCAGTTGCCCGTTTGAGTTCTATGGTGTTGACTCGTGTCAGGATTTGGCTATCGATGCGCACGGTCACGCCCTGCGCATTCCCAACCTGCACTTCCAGGAACTCGACGTACTCGATGCCCTCATGAAGCTCAACCCCGCCGAGACACCCGACGTGCTTTTCGACGCCCCGCTCGCCGACATCTCGGTCTGCTTTGGCTTTATGCACCACGTGCCGTCATGCGAGTACCGCGTACGCGTGCTCGACGCCCTGGTGCGCCAGACGCGCCCAGGCGGCATCATCGCCATCAGCTTTTGGGAGTTTATGAACGACGAGCGCATGGCGCGCAAGGCCGTTCGCGCCGAAGCCCGCGCCGAGCTCACCCCGCCGTTTGAAAGTTACGATTCCGCGCAGTTTGAAGCCGGCGACCACCTCATTGGCTGGCAAAACGACCGCCACGCCTACCGCTATTGCCATCACTTTGACGATCAGCAGATCACCGACCTGGTGCGCGGCGTGCGCACATTCTACAAGAGCGGCGAGGTCCCCGTGCGCGAGCTTGAGCGCTTCCATGCCGACGGTCGCAGCGGCGAGCTCAACCGTTACGTGATTCTCAAGCGCCTGTAGGCATCGGCGACTTGCCGCCGAGCCGCACCGCAACTTTCGGGCAAGCTATGCCCCACCCTTTTCAACCCATTGATGGAACGTGCTGCCATGCGTTCCATACTCATGATCAAGGAGCCTCATGGGAGCCGTCCACGTTCGCACGCCTAAGAACTTTGTGCTCGAAGAGCGCCTGGAGCGCTACGCCGATGCCATCGAGACGAGCCCCGAGAGCTATACCGGACATTGGCGTGAAGCATGTACGCCGGCTGGTGGCAAGCCCTTCGCCCGCCTTCACCTGGATCTGGGCTGCGGCAAAGGCACCTATCTGGTTGAGCGAGCCCACTGCGAACCCGACACTCTCTTTATCGGCATGGACCAGGAGCCCATCTGCATTGCCTATGCCGCCCAGAAGATTTGCGAGCAGGAGCTGCCCAATGCGCTTGTGCTGCCCCGAGGCGCCGCATCGCTGCCGCGGCTGTTTGCCGCAGGCGAGCTCGACGCCATAACCATCAACTTTCCCACGCCGCAGCCCAAGGCCAAGTACGCCAAAAAACGACTCGTCCATGTCGACCATCTGATGCTCTACCGCCCGCTCTTTTCAGCCGGCGCCACCGTCACACTGCGAACCGACAGTAAACCATTGCGCGACTACACCCTGGGGCAGTTTGCCACGGCCGGCTACGACACGCTTTGGGTAAGCGACGACGTCCGCCGCGACCATCCCGAGCATCCCGAGACCGAGTACGAGTGCCGCACGCGCGAGATGGGTGCCGTCGTCTACGGCATTTGCGCCACACCCGGCGCGCAGCCCAGCGATGAACAGCTCGCGGCGGGCCGCGTGCAGGAGCAAAGCCTTGCCTGCTACCTGCCCGAAAACCTCGATGAGCTCACCTATGTACCTCTGGGTATGGAAGAGGCCGTCGAGAACTTTAGAAACCGCGCCCGCAAGGGCAAGAAGCGCTTACCGCAGGAGTCCTAGGGGCTTCTGATGGTCGCGGCATCGGCAAACAAGCGCAAATAAGCGCCAGCGAACGGTCCTCAAACCTAAGTGAGTAGACTATTTAGCAATAGCCAAGCACAACCCGCATAGGAACAAGTAAAACCGCAGGTAAATCCCTTACGCAAAAGCCATGTGCTGGCGAAATCGCAAAAAGTCTACTCACTTAGCTCGCGGCCGCACCAAACGGCTGAGCAGAACGCCCATTTCCTGCATTTTCTTTCGCGCTGGCACCCCGCGCCGCCGCTACGCCATAATAGTTGGCGGACAATCGCGAGAGAAAGCAAACACATGGCACAGACCACGACAGATATCGCCGCCAGCACCGTCTCCGGCGCCGGAGCCGCCAGCTCATTCTCGGGCGGCACGGGAACCGAAGCCGAATTCGGCTCACTCGGTGCGCTCTCCCCCACCTGGTGGGAGCCCGAGGACGGCAGCGAGCCCGAACCGTGGCTCACGCCCGACCAGGCCTTCGAGCGCTTCTTTGAATGGACGAGCAATCGCGGTATTGAGCTGTGGGACCACCAGGAAGAGGCCCTCATGGATCTAGCCGCCGGCGATCACGTCATTTTGGGCACACCGACCGGATCGGGCAAATCGCTCGTCGCACTGGGCATGCTCTTTATGGGCATGGCGCAGGGCAAGCGCTGCTATTACACGGCCCCCATCAAGGCCTTGGTCAGCGAAAAGTTTTTCGACCTGGTGCAGGTGCTCGGCCGCGATAACGTCGGCATGATCACCGGCGACACGCATATCAACACCAAGGCGCCCGTCATCTGCTGTACGGCAGAGATCCTCGCCAACGACGCACTACGCGAGGGCGAAGATGCCGATGTTGGCTGCGTCGCCATGGACGAGTTCCACTACTTTGCCGACCCCGATCGCGGTTGGGCCTGGCAGGTGCCGCTGCTCACCCTGCCTCACACGCAATTCATGCTCATGAGCGCCACGCTCGGCGATGTCACTGCCATCGCCGCCTCACTCGAGGAGCACACCGGCGCTGCTTGCGACTTGGTTGTCGACGCCCCACGTCCTGTTCCGCTGAGCTACGACTATGTGACGACCTCCCTCGAGGGCACGGTCGAGCTCGCCATGCGCCGTGGCGAGGCCCCGCTCTACATCGTGCACTTTAGCCAGGACGCCGCACTTGCAACGGCGCAATCCCTCGCCAACTTTGGCATTGCCAGCAAGGAGCAGCGCGAGGCCATTAAGGAGGCGGCCAAGGGCACGAGCTTCTCGACGGCCTTCGGCAAAATCCTCAAGCGCTTGCTCGGATGCGGCGTCGGCGTGCACCATGCTGGCATGTTGCCGCGCTACCGCCTGCTGGTCGAGCGCTTGGCGCAGCAGGGCCTGCTACCCGTCATCTGCGGCACCGATACGCTCGGCGTCGGTATCAACGTGCCCATCCACACCGTGGTGCTCACCGCGCTCACCAAGTTCGATGGCTACAAGATGCGTCGTCTGCGCGCCCGCGAGTTCCATCAGATTGCCGGTCGTGCCGGCCGCTCGGGCTTCGATACCGAGGGCATGGTGATTGCCGAAGCACCCGAGCACGAGATCGAGAATGCCAAGCTTATGGCCAAGGCGGGCGACGACCCCAAAAAGCTCCGTAAGATTAAAAAGAAAAAGGCCCCCGAGGGCTTTGTCTCCTGGAACAAGCAAACCTTTGAACGCCTGATCGAGACGCAGCCCGAGACGCTCAAGCCGCGCCTGCGCATCACGCACTCTATGGTAATTAGCGTGGTCGAGCAGGGCGGTAACGCCCGCGCCCGCGTGCACGACCTTATCGAGACAAGCCTGCAGACCCCCGAGGAAAAGGTAAAGCTCGAGGTTCGTGCCGACGAGATCTTCGCCACGCTCATCGACTCCGGCGTCGTCGTGCGCACCGAGGTGTCGCCCGCACCCGACGCTCCGGCTGACGCCGCGCCGGACATCGACTACGCGCTGACGGTCGACCTGCCCGAGGACTTTGCGCTCGACCAGCCGCTCTCGCCGTTTTTGCTTGCGGCGCTGGAGCTGCTCGATCCCGAGAGCGAGACCTATACCATGGACCTCATCTCGATGGTCGAGGCAACGCTCGAGGACCCCAAGCAGGTATTGCGCGCACAGGAACGCGCCGCGCGCGATCGCGCCATGGCCGAAATGAAGGCCGACGGCATCGAGTACGAGGAGCGCTTGGAGCGCATCCAAGACGTCACGTACGAAAAGCCGCTCGAGGACTTACTCGACGCCGCCTTTGACAAGTACTGCCAGGAAGTACCCTGGGCAAACGACTACCAGCTCTCTCCCAAGAGCGTCCTGCGCGATATGCTGGAAAGCGCGAGCGATTTTAAGGGCTATATTCAAAAGCTGGGCATCGCTCGCTCCGAGGGCATTTTGCTGCGCTACCTAGCAGAGGCTTACCGTTCGCTCGACCGTACCGTGCCCATCGAGAAGCGCGACGAGCGCCTGCGTGACATCATTTCGTGGCTCGGCTTTGTGGTGCGCTCGGTCGACTCGAGCCTGGTGGACGAGTGGGAGAACGCCGGCAACCCGGCAGCCCTCGACGCCGCGCCGCCGCAGGGCATCGACGAGGTCGTGGCGGACCGCCGCGGCTGCACGCTGTTGGTGCGCAATGCACTCTTCCGCCGCGTGGCCCTTGCAGCCCGCGGACACATGCGCGATCTGGGCGAGCTCGACGAGGACTGGGGCATGAGCGAGGTCCGCTGGCAAAAGGCCCTCGATGCCTATTATGAGCAGCACGAGGAAATTCTCACCAACGGCGACGCCCGCAGCGCCGCGATGTTTTCCATCGACGAGTCCGACGAGAAGACGCTGCGCGTATGGCACGTGCACCAGATCTTTGCCGATGAGGACGGCGACCATGACTTTGGCATCATGGGCGATGTCGACCTGGATGCCACGCAAGACGGCGGCGAGGTCATCTTCAAAAACTACCGCGTCGGCTTTATCGAGGACCTACTCGAGGACTAGCCGGGCGCAATGGGACGAAACAAAGCGGGGCCGCTGGCAACATCGCCAGCGGCCCCGCTTTTTGCGCGATACGCTATCCCCTACTCGGCATCCTCGACCTCATACGAATCCGCCTCGGCTGGCTCATCGTTCGTCTCTGTCGCGGCCCCGCGCGCCTCGTCAAACGCTGCTTTCATGGTCTTGTTGCCCCACGTGAGCTTGCGAATGGTAAGATCGTCGGCTTTCTTGTTGGCAAGGCGCAGATTGTTCTCGGAGGACAGCAACGCCTCCTTGGTTTTCTGCAGATGGCTAATCGTCTTGTCGATCTCATCGATTGCCGTTTGGAACTTGCGGCTCGCGATCTCGTAGTTGCGGCCGAAATCGTTCTTGAACTTCTCCATCTTGGCTTCGAAGTTCGTGACATCGATATTCTGCTGCTTGTACTCCGCCAGCTCCTGCTTATAGCGAAGCGAACCCATGGCGGCATTGCGCAGCAGCGTAATGATGGGAATGAAGAACTGCGGGCGGATCACATACATCTTCTCGTAGCGATAGCTCACGTCCACGATTCCCGCGTTGTAAAGCTCGCTCTCGGGCTCGAGCAGCGTGCAGAGCACCGCGTACTCACAGCCTTTCTGGCGACGATCGTGATCGAGTTTCTTAAAGAAGTCCTCGTTTTTATGCTTGGTCGCGGTCTCGTCGTTCTCGTTTTTCATCTCGAACATAATCGAAATGACCTCGTTGCCGCTCGCGTCGCACTCACGGAAAATGAAGTCTCCCTTGGTGCCCTCGGATGCATCGTTATCTTTCTCGAAGTACGCATTGGGAAACGCCGTCATGCGCAGACGGTTAAACTCGGTCTCGCAGTGCTGCTCGAGCGACTCGCCCACCATCTTGGTGGACAGGCGAACCTTCATGTCCTTAAGGCGCTCAATCTCTTCATCCTTGTAGCGAATCAGGTCATCGCTCGCGCGCTTGGCCTGCGCAAGCTCGAGCTCGTGTGCCGCCTTGGCTTGCTCCTCGCGAGAATCGCGCACCGCCAGCTCGCTCGTCAGTTTGGCACGTGCCTCATCGCGCTCTCGCTCCGCCGCGGCGACCGCCTCTGACAGGTTCATTTTTGCCATCAGTTCCTGCTCGCGCAGCTGGGCACGCAGGCCCTCGGCCTCTTGCTCGGACTGAGCCTTTGCGGCGGAAAACTTCTCTTGCACCTTCGCGCGATAGTCAGTAAGCGCGCGCTCGGCCTCGCTGCGAGCGGCATCGAGCTCACGCTGCGACTCTGCCGCGGCAGCGGCAAGCGCCATCTCCTGGGCCTTGTCCGCCGCGGCGATCCTGGCCTGCAGCTCGGCAATCTGAGCGTCGCGCGCGGACAGGTCGTTTTGAGCAGCATTGCGTGCCGCCGCCTCGGCAAGCCTGGCTTCATCATCTTTGCGCTCCAACTGCGCACGTAAATTGTCGATCTCGCGCTGAAGCTCGGCATTCTCCTTTTGAGCATCGGAACGGGCCTCAACCGCCGCGCGCTGACTTGCACTCTCGCGCTCTGCGGCAGCGCCTTCGAGCTTGGCGCGCAGCTCGGCAAGCTCAGCGTCGCGCTTGGCAACCTCTTGTGCCAGCTGCTGAGCTGCAGCGTTCTTCTGCTCGACAAGCCGAGCGTCGCGCTGAGACTCTGCCTTTTGCAAAGCAGCCGTCGAGCGCGAGCGCTCAAGCTCCAGTGCCTGCTCGCCCTCGCGCTGGACCGCCTTCACGCGCTCATCCAGGTCGCGCGAGAACTCGGCGTCGCGCACCTGCTTGACGATATCCGCATAACCGGACGCATCGACCTTAAAAACTTCACCGCAATGCGGGCACTTGATCTCGTTCATGGCAGCTCCTCGATGGACGCAAATTTCAACCGCCTACACTCTACCGCGCCGCACGGACAAAAAAGGCGCCGCTGCCATAATGGCAACGGCGCCAGATCCACCGCAAAGGGGACAGGCACCTTTGTGGTGGTTTGTGTGGTGGTTCGAGAATTACAGCCCAAAGAAGTCAAGGATTTGATCACGGCTTACGGGCTTGTAATCGTTGGCATCGAGACCGACATCATAGCGAAAGATAGGGCGCTCGCGATCGCGGTTGCGCGCGTTGGTGCGGTCTCCCCTGCTGTGGATATGCCCGTGCAGCATGATGGCGCCGCGCGCCTTGCCATTCCAGCTGAGCATGGGGTAATGGCTCATAACTAGACGATGGCCCTTCGCGTAACCGGGAGCGATCTCCAGATAATCGCGCACCTCATCCCAAATGTGCGGCGCGTCCGGATCTTCCCAATCGCCGTCATGGTTGCCACGGATGAGCGTTATGTTCTGGCATTCGATTCGTTTACGCAGGCGCACCGCTTCCGCCATGGGCAATCGATACGTAAAGTCCCCCAGGATATAGAGGAGGTCGTTCGCAGTCACGCACTCGTTGATGACATCGATGACCTTGCGGTTCATCTCCTCGACCGAATCAAACGGCCGATCCATATCGTGCAAGATATTCGTATCGCCCAGGTGCAGGTCGGCGGTAAACCACATCATCGTCTCTGTCCTCATTTCGCAACGCGTCTAACACGTGCCTAGTATACAGACGCAGCGATGCGACAGTTACCCAAAGAGCCCGCCGAACAGTCCGCGGCGGCGCTTGTCTTGCTTTTTCGAAGCGTCGCCCTGGGCGTTCTTGTCCTGCCGCTTCTTCCGGTCCTGCTCCAGCTCATCATCGTCGATCAGCATATCCCACTCAAACGGGTCGTCCGTCAGATCGAACAGGTCATCGTCATCAAACATGACCGCCTCCATTGCCGATTAGCGAGCATCCACCACATAGAGACCAACGCGCACCTGATGCCACGGGCTGCGCTCGGGAGCAACCTGTTGCACGCGAGCCTCAAATACGTCCTCGTGGCCGTAATACATCATCAAGGACAGCGGGCCGACCTCGTTTCCCGGAACATACCCAAGCTTGGTGTTGCCGTAGTAGATCGCAACCGCCTCGGGATCATGGGGGTTATCGCGCTCGGCACACAGCGTCAGTTTATCGCCCACTTTAAGATCGCCCAAGACCAAGGCGCCATCGGCATACTGAAATCCTGCAATATGAAACGACAAAAGAACACGTGAAGGCTCGTACATGGCAACTCCTCTAACGACCGAATAAACCGGCACTTAACCTTACTGAGAAGCTTACGGGCCCGTGCGGACAAAATTTCACCCGCTCGCACCTTTCGCCCATTTGCCGCAACGCTTGCGAGACAGAGCGCTTGCAGATAAGATAGAGGCACGGATGGCACCCGTTGCAGCGGGTCTTGCCAACTCCAGTGCACGTTTACATCGTGAGAAGTGGCCGTCTTCGCTTACGCGGGGGCGGCTATTTCATTCGGCCGATAAACAGGCCGAGTTCGATAGCCGCGATTAACAACGCCAGTAACGAAATAACATCGCTTACGTTCATACCAATTCCCTTCTAAAGGGAGTTGGCCCATCCGTACCCCATAGCAGTAGTCTAACGTAAATGGCAGGTAATAGGAACACTTGTTCGTATTACCTGCCATTTTCTAATGCACAAACATGCGCACGAACTTGTGCTTCCAGTTCGCGTAAGGAGCATAGCGGAATGGCACGTCCAGCCACGTTGCCTTGTTCACGATGCTCTTCTTGTGGCTAAACGTATCGAAGCTCTCGCGGCCATGGTACTGACCCATACCGCTCGCTCCCATGCCGCCAAAGCCCATATGGCTCGTAGCCAAGTGCATAATCGTGTCGTTGACGCAGCCGCCGCCAAAGGGCACGTAACGCACAAAGCGTTGCTGAGCCGCACGGTCCTGGCTAAAGATATACAGGGCCAGTGGCGTCGGACGATCCGTAATAAACGTTTCGGCCTCGTCTAAGCTCTCAAACGTCAGCACCGGTAAAATCGGGCCAAAGATCTCCTCCTGCATCACGGCGTCCTCAGGCGCCACGCCGTCTAGAATCGTCGGCTCAATCTTGAGCGACGACTCGCGCGCGGTACCTCCAAGCACAACCTTATAGGGATCGATCAGCCCGCGCACGCGCGCAAAATGCTTGGCGTTGACGATATGACCGTAATCCTCGTTGTCGAGCGGATGCTCGCCAAACATGCGACGGGTCTCCTCCCTGATGAGGCCCAACAGCTCATCGTGTACGCGCGTATCGACCAGCAGGTAGTCGGGCGCCACGCAGGTCTGCCCCACGTTGAGCCATTTACCAAAGGCGATGCGCCGTGCCGCGACTTTTAAGTTTGCCGTGGCATCCACAATGCAGGGGCTCTTTCCGCCCAGCTCAAGCGTCACGGGCGTCAGGTTTTTACTTGCGCGCTCCATGACGAGCTTGCCGACCGGAACGCTACCGGTAAAGAAAATCTTGTCCCAGCACTCATCGAGCAGTGCTTCGTTCTCGGCACGGCCGCCTTCTACAACCGTCACCAGGCGCGGATCAAATGCCTCTTCGCAGATTTGCTTGAGCACCGCGCTCGATGCCGGGGCATAGGCGCTCGGCTTGATGACCACGGTATTGCCCGCGGCAAGGGCTCCAGCGAGCGGCTCGAGCGTCAACAAAAACGGATAGTTCCATGGAGCCATGATGAGCGTGACGCCATAGGGCACGGCCTGCGTCTTACACACGCTCACGGCGTTGGCGAGGTCGCACGGGCGCAGGCGCGGGCGACTCCATCGAGCAACATGCGCAATCTGATGACGAATCTCGGAAAGCGAGGTGCCGATCTCACACATATAGGCCTCGTCATGCGACTTTCCCAAATCGGTCTTGAGCGCATGGGCAATATCGGTCTCGTGTGCCCGCACCGCCTCGCGCAGGCGCACGAGGGCGCGACGTCGAGCATCGACATCAAACGTGGCGCGCGTCTTAAAGTAGGCGCGCTGTTCGCCGACAATGCGCGCGATTTCCTCGGTGTTCATGGGCCCTCCTAGTTCTCATCCTCAAACATACCACCCGCGACGACCTCGTACATACGCTCGAGCTCCAAACGGTCCATCAAAAGTGGAACGGGGTATAGCGGATTGGCCTCGGCATCGGCATGGGCCGCCATTTGCGGAATATCGGAGCGGCGAATGCCCGTCACATATTTGGGAATGCCCAAGGCGGCATTCATGCGGTCGACCCAATCGATAAAGGCCTCGGCCGCAAGACTGTCCTGCGCGTTAGCCGGCGCGATACCGGCCATGCGAGCAAGATCGGCAAGCTTGGGGGCGGCGGCGTCACCATAAGCGCGAAGCATGTGCGGCAGGATGATCGCGTTGGCCAAACCGTGCGGAATTCCGTATCGGCCGCCCAGACTGTGCGCGATGGCATGCACGTATCCGACATAGGAGCGGGTAAATGCAACACCCGCTTTATACGCCGCCGAAAGCATATTGCGACGAGCGCGCATGTCGTCGCCATGCTCATAAGCCTCGGGCAAATTGTCGTGGATGAGCTGGACCGCCTGACGCGCCATCTTGCGCGTGTAGGGCGTGGTGCTACGGCCGATAAAGGCCTCGACGGCATGCGTCAGGGCATCCATGCCCGTCTGCCCCGTAATGGAGGCGGGCAGGCCGCGTGTAAACTCGGGGTCGTGCACCGCAAAGCGCGGGATAAGCACAAAGTCGTTAATGGGGTACTTGTAGTGCGTCTCGTCATCGGTAATTACCGCCGCGAGTGTGACTTCGCTTCCCGTACCGGCGGTAGTGGGAACCGCAATAAGCAGCGGCAGGAGACGATGAACGCGCAGCAGGCCGCGCATCTTGTTGATGGGCTTGTTTGGCTGTGCGATGCGTGCGCCCACGCCCTTGGCACAGTCCATGGCCGAGCCGCCGCCAAAGCCGATAATGGCCTGACAGGCGCTCTCGCGATACAGGAACGCCGCTTCCTCCACGTTTGAGACCGTGGGGTTCGCACGCGTTTCGGCATAGACCGTAACGCCAATTCCCTTGGACGCGAGCGCCGTCTCGAGCGGCGCCGTGAGCCCCAGACGGGCAATACCGGGATCCGTCACGATAAGAACCCGCTGTATCGAGCGCTTTTGAAGCACCGCGGGCACGTCCTCGGCATGCTCCAAAATGCGCGGCTCGGTATAGGGCAGGATCGGCAATGCGATGCGAAAAACCGTCTGATATGTTCGGCACCAGGCACGACGGGCTAGATGCATAAAGGAAACTCCTTCATTTGTTGATAGGTCAACATTTGCTCGACCGATTGTACTCATCGGAGGTCTCGAGCGGCCTGGCAATCGTTAATCAATCAACATCTTCACATGCCTAAAATTTTTTATTAAAAATCATTCCTAATAGGCTTCACATTTGGTTGCATTTATGGATAATAGAACTCGTCAAGACGCACGTCCGGAGAGGGCCCTTACGGGACCGGACGAGCGCTCCATCGCCATCGATCGAAAGGATCGAATCATGAAGTTTGTTTGCCCCGTTTGCGGTTATGTGGAAGAGTTCGACGGCGACCAGCTGCCCGAGGATTTCAAGTGCCCCCAGTGCGGCGTTCCCGGCTCTCGCTTCCTAAAGCAGGAGGAGGGTCAGCTCGAGTGGGCTGCCGAGCACGTCGTGGGCGTCGCCAAGATGGAGGGCGTCTCCGAGGACATCGTTGCTGACCTGCGCGCCAACTTTGAGGGCGAGTGCTCCGAGGTCGGTATGTACCTGGCCATGGCTCGCGTCGCTCATCGCGAGGGCTATCCCGAGATCGGCCTGTACTGGGAGAAGGCTGCGCACGAGGAGGCCGAGCATGCCGCCAAGTTCGCCGAGCTCCTGGGCGAGGTTGTGACCGACTCCACCAAGAAGAACCTCGAGATGCGCGTTGAGGCCGAGAATGGCGCCACCGCCGGCAAGACCGATCTTGCCAAGCGCGCCAAGGCCGCTGGCCTCGATGCCATCCACGACACCGTGCACGAGATGGCTCGCGACGAGGCTCGCCACGGCAAGGCTTTCGCCGGTCTGCTCAAGCGCTACTTTGGCTAAGCCA
>CAUBMI010000005.1 GCA_958436995.1 uncultured Collinsella sp. | reverse complement strand
AGCACTTAATGTGCTTTCCGTCTTGCGCAGGACTGTAGAGCAGCAAACTTAACCCGCCCCGGCCCCCGATGGCCCCAGACCGGCGGGATAGACCGGTTCAGATGGGGCTTTGATGCATGGGTGGTCTGTTGGTGGGCAAATGGGTATCATACTGTGGTTATTGCATCGACTCTGCGATGCATGTTTGTACGTTCCCGGCGGTCGGTTTGCCAGAAGCGCCCCGTCGGTTGTTCCAGACCCGTTTCGAAGAAAGGAAACCACACTAACCTATGGCAGCTAAAAAATCATCTCCCTTGAAGATCATCCCGCTCGGCGGCCTTGATGGCATCGGCAAGAACATGACGGTCTTCGAGTGCGGCGACGACATGGTGCTCGTCGACGCCGGTCTCATGTTCCCGGATGACTCCCAGCCCGGTATCGATCTGGTGCTTCCCGACTACACCTACGTTCTGGAGAACGAGGAGAAGCTCCGCGGTATCATCGTCACTCACGGCCACGAGGACCACACCGGATCGCTTCCGTATCTGCTGCAGGACCTCAACAACAAGGTGCCCATCTTCTCGAGCAAGCTGACGCTCGGTTTTATCGAGGGCAAGCTCTCCGAGTTCCGCATCCGCGCGCCTAAGTTCCGCGAGGTCAAGGGCGGCAGCCATGTCAACCTCGGCGGCATCTCGCTCGACTTCTTCTCGATGACGCACTCCATCCCCGGCGCTCTGGGCGTGTTCATCCGCACCAATCAGGGCACCGTTATGCACACCGGCGACTTTAAGCTCGACCAGACGCCCATCGACGGCGTCACGCCCGACTACGCCGCTATCAGCCGCTTTGCCAAGCAGGGCATCGACCTGCTGCTTTCCGACTCAACCAATGCCACGGTTCCCGGCTTTACCAAGTCCGAGGCCGAGGTTGGTCCCAACCTGCTGCACGCCATCAAGAACGCCCCGGGTCGCGTGTTCGTCGCATCGTTCTCGAGCCACATCCATCGTTTGCAGCAGATCTGCGATGCCGCCCGCAAGTGCGGCCGTAAGGTCGTTGTGACCGGTCGCTCCATGCTCACGAACACCCGCGTGGCGCGCGAGCTCGGTTATCTCAACATCGATGATGCCGATATCATCGATGCCTTCGATATCGATAACCTGCCTGACGACAAGATCGTCGTCATGTGCACTGGTTCGCAGGGCGAGCCGCTGTCGGCTTTGTCCCGCATGGCCAATGGCGAGCACAAGACGCTCTCCATTCACGAGGGCGATACCGTTATCCTCTCGGCAACTCCCGTTCCTGGCAACGAGAAGGCCGTCCAGCAGGTCGTCAACAGCCTGGCCAAGCTCGGCTGCGACGTGTGGGATAAGAACCGCGCTCTCGTCCACGTCTCGGGTCACGGTAGCCAGGAGGAGCTCAAGCTCCTGATGGCCATGGCCAAGCCCACGTACTTTATGCCGGTTCACGGTGAGGCCGTGCATCTGCGCGCCCATGCCCAGCTGGCCCGCAAGATGGGCATCAAGGACGATCATATCTTTATCCTCGATAACGGCGACACGCTCGAGATGCGCGGTGGTATCGTCAAGCGCGGTACGCCCGTCGAGTCCGGTGTCGTTTACGTCGACGGCCTGCGTATCGGCGATACCGACCCCATCGTCCTGCGCGATCGCCAGAAGCTCGCCAACGACGGTATGGTCACGGCCGTTGCCATCGTCTCCCTCAAACATAAGAAGATCGAGGCCATCGAGTTCTCGGGCCGCGGCGTCTCGTTTGCCATCGACGACCAGTTCTCCGAGGATGCCTCCGCGTCCATTATGAAGACGATCGAGAAGGGTAAGTTCAGCTTTACCAGCAGCGGTTCCGATGCCATTCGCAAGGCCGTGCGCGATTCGCTCTCTAACTTTATCTGGAGCCGTACGCGCACCCGTCCGATGATCATCCCGGTCGTCATGGAGGTTTAGTTTGGCGCGCGGATCTGCACAAAACGCCAAAGGCAATAAGGCCAATAACCAACCGGCATCTGCTAAGGGTGCCGGTTCCCATCTGCGTGCCAATAAGGGCCACGAGTCCGAGTTCGATGAGTTTGAGCCCTTGGTCGAGCCTTCGGCCAATCGCGATATCGCCGGTGTGGTCATCGCCGTTTTGGCGATCGCGTCCTTCATTGCCGTGATCTCTCCGGCAACAGCGCCCGTGACGGCTGCGGTTGCCGGTTTCTACCACCTGGGCTTTGGTCTGGGCGCCTACGTGCTGCCGATCGTCATCTTGCTGTTTGCCGCCACGCTCTTTTTGGGTGAGGACTCGCCGCTCAACGTGCGCTCTGTTGCGGGCGGCGCCTTGGTCTTTATCGCCGTCGTCTCCATTCTTTCGCTGATGGTGCCGGGCACGAGCGATTCGTGCGACCTTATGTTTACGCCGCAGAACCTTTCCGTGTCGGGCGGCTACATTGGCGCCTTTATCGCAAGTGCCTTGCAAAACGCCCTGGGTAAACCTATCGCCATGGTTGTCTTGCTGGGGCTTGTCGTCGTTGGTTTGGTCATTATCGGCTTTTCGGTGGGTGGCGTTTTGCGCTCCGCACGCGATCGCGCTGCCGATTTTGCCGAGCGTCGACGTGCCGATGTCAATGCGAGCCCGTGGGGCGATGAAGAGGCCCTGTCTGTTCCCGGCGTCGCTCGTCCGCACCTGAGCATTCTGCGCCAGAAGGGGACTGACGCCGCGGTGACCACGGTCATGGGTGGCGATGTCGACCCGGTTTTGGATGACGACGAGGACGATGACCCATTTGTCGACGTATCCGAGTCGGTTGAAGCCGAGCGCGCCAAGACCACGCTGCTGCCGCGCCGCCATGCCAAGAAGGGCAAGGCTGCGCCCAAGCTCAACACAAGCGAGCCCGACCCGTCTTGGTCCGATAGCGAGATTGAGCTCACCGAGGGTGACGACGAGGACGACGAGGCTCCGCTCGAGACCGCCAAGACAACCTTGCTGCCGCGTCGCCACGCCAAGCGCGGTCAGGTCACTGGACAGCTTTCGATGGAGGACGATCCGGACAAGGTTGACGAGTCCGAGCCGCCGTTTGCCGTGAACCCTGTTTCGGCCGCACCTCAGATTCCCGACTTCTTAAAGCATCCCAAGGTTGCCGATGCGCCTGCCACGAGTGCTGTCGAATCGGCTGCGGCTCGTGATGGGGGAGTGGACGACGGCGCCGCAGATAACGAGGGCGAAGAAGAGGACGGACTCAAGCTTCCGCCGCTCGAAATCCTGCATGCCAACCCGCAGTCGGCTTCTGCCGCGTCTTCGGATAAGGAGCTGGAGCAGACCGCTGAGTCACTGCAATCCACCTTGCTTGAGTTTGGCCGCAGTGCCCGCGTGGTCGGCTGGATCGCCGGCCCCACGGTGACGACCTTTAAGCTGCAACCTGGCGAGGGCGAGCGCGTGAGCAAGATTTCGAGCCTCGAGGACGATATTGCGCTTTCGCTCGCCGCCCAGTCGGTTCGTATCTTTGCCCCGATCCCCGGCACCTCGCTCGTGGGCATCGAGATTCCCAACCGCAAGCGCCAGAACGTCAATCTGGGCGACGTGCTGCCCTATGTGAAGGGCGGTCCGCTCGAGCTTGCCATCGGCCGCGACGCCGAGGGCACGCCGGTCGTCGCCGACCTCGCCAAGATGCCTCACCTGTTGATCGCCGGTACGACCGGTTCTGGTAAGTCGGTGATGATCAATTCCATCATCACGACCTTGCTCATGCGCGCCCTTCCCGAGGACGTTCGCCTGATCATGGTCGACCCCAAGCGCGTCGAGCTTGCGGGCTATAACGGTCTGCCGCATCTCTATGTGCCCGTGGTGACCGAGCCCAAGCAGGCCGCGAGCGCCCTGCAGTGGGCCGTGTCCGAAATGGAGCGCCGCCTGAAGGTATTCGAACGCCTCAACGTCCGTAAGATTTCGACCTATAACGAAAAGCAGGCCGCCGGCGAGTTTGAGCATTACGACAACCCGCCGCAAAAGATGCCCTACCTGGTCATTATCATTGACGAGCTCTCTGACCTGATGATGGTCGCCGGTAAGGATGTCGAGGCCTCGATCGTGCGTATTGCACAGCTGGGCCGTGCCGCCGGTATTCACCTTATCGTTGCCACGCAGCGCCCCAGCTCCAACGTGGTGACGGGCCTTATCAAGGCCAACATCACCAACCGCATCGCCTTTAACGTCGCCACGGGCATCGACTCGCGCGTCATCATCGACCAGATGGGTGCCGAGAAGCTCACCGGTTTGGGCGACATGCTGTTCTCCAAGGTCGACTGGGGCAAGCCCCGCCGTATCCAGGGCTGCTTTGTCTCGGATGACGAAATCAACGAGATTGTCGAGTTCGTCAAGTCGCAGAGCGAGCCCGACTACCACGAGGAGATTCTGTCCGCCGTGGCGCCCGCTTCCATGTCCATGGCTGGTGGCGGCGGCATTGTCCGCACCGGAGTCGCCGAGCCGCAAGACGATGATCCGCTCATTTGGGAAGCCGCCCATATTGTGGTGGAATCGCAGCTGGGCTCCACATCTGGCCTGCAACGCCGCCTGAAGGTTGGCTATGCGCGTGCCGGGCGTATTATGGACATGCTGGAAGAAAAGGGTGTCGTCGGCCCGCCCGACGGTTCCAAGCCGCGCGAGGTCCTGTTGGACGAGGAGGGGCTTGCCGCGCTGGAATCTGTCGATGCCGAGATGGCACGTGAAGATCGTGAGTTTGGAGGATTCTGATGGCTGCACGCTTTGGTGACATGCTGCTCGAGCAGCGTCGCCGAATGGGCCTTTCCATTCAGCAGGTCGCCAACACCATCAAAATCAGGCCGCAGATCATCGAGTTTTTCGAGACCGGTAACTTTGCTTCGATGCCGCCGCGCGGCTATGCGCAGGGCATGATTTCGAGCTATGCTCGTTTTTTGGGCCTCAATCCGCGCGAGGTCGTCAATGCCTACTTTGACGAACTGATGGCATACGAACGCGAGACGTCGCAGCAGGGCGGTCGTTTCCAGGACGCCGCCGGCTACGTCAATTCGCGTTCCTCTGTCGATAACGGGCGCTTCCTGATGGTTCAGGGCGGTCGTTCGACTCGCTATGGACAGCGTCCTCAGCAGGCCGGTTATATTACCGAGACGGGTTCGGGCGAGGAGATTCGCTCGCAGCGTGACCGGTTCCGCAGTACGCCGATGCCCGAGGACCGTGCACTTCCCGCTGCCCGCGGCGTGGCGCGTGACCCTCGTGCCGGCTACGGCGACGGCGGCTATTCCGATCGCGGTCACCGTGGTATCTCCACCGGACGCTCTCGCAGTGGCTATGCGGACGCCGATACCACGCAGGTGACGCCGCGTCTTCGCTCTCAACCACAGCCGTATGGCCAGCGCTCTTCGGCTCCGCGTGCGGGCCAGCGTGGCTATCAAGGCCGCGGTGAACTTGCGCCCCGCTCGGGTCAGCGCAGCCTTCAGGGCCAGGGTGGCTATTGCGGCCGTTCCGATAGCAATCGTGGCCGTATGCCTCAGGGAGGCGGCCGCAGCAGTTCCAGTCGTGGACGCGGCGGTTCCCGTGCTCCTCAAAACAACGGGCTCGATCCGCGTATCGTCTACGCCGGTATCGGTGCCGTGGCGTTGCTGCTGATCGTGCTCATCGTGGTACTTCTGCGCGGCTGCGCATCTTCGACGCCCGAGACCACGCCCGAGACGCCCGCTGTTACCAAGACGACGACCAAGAAGTCTTCTAAGAAGACCGAAACGGTCGACGAGGACGAAGACACCGATGAGCCGACTGACGAGTCGACTGATTCGGACGCCGCCAAGACGACGGCCAAGAAGGAAGAGAACGAGGTCACAAAGGTTAAGGTCTCCGTTGCCAAGGGAAAGACCGCGTGGATTGAGGTCAAGGTCGACGGAAAGTCGGTCTATGGCGCCCAGGCGACTGGCCCCTTTGAGCAGGAGTACACGCCCGAGTCCTCGATCGAGATCACCACGTCCAAGCCTTCCGATGTCACCGTTACCAAGAACGGCAAAAAGGTCCGTTACGATACCAAGACCTCGGGCGTGGCGCGTGTGACGATCACCGTTCCCAAGAAGGAGACGACTGATTCCGAGAATGGTGAAAGTTCTGATGGTGCCGACACCACCGACGGCACCGATGCCCAGTCCACGGATGGCGCCGATACCGCAACTGACGGCCAGACGCCCACCGATTCTACCGACTATTCGTACGATAGCTATTAAGCCGCTCGTACGCGAAAGGAAACATCATGGCTAAAGATTCCAGCTTCGACGTCGTGTCCGAGGTCAACATGCAAGAGGTCGACAACGCCTTCCAGCAAACCACGCGCGAGATTTCCCAGCGCTATGACCTGAAGGATTCCGGCGCCACGATCGAGCTTTCGAAGGGCGACAAGCTCTTTACGATCAACGCCCCGGCCGACTTTGTCTCCAAGCAGATTATCGACGTGCTGAGCTCCAAGCTCATCAAGCGCGGCATTGACCTCAAGGCTGTCTCGTGGGATGCTCCGCAGGCGGCATCGGGCGGCACCGTGCGCGTGCTCGGCCATATCGTCGAGGGCATCGACCAGGCGACCGCCAAGAAGATCAACAAGGACATCAAGGATCAAAAGCTCAAGGTCAAGGTGACCATCGAGGCCGACAAGCTTCGTGTTTCCTCCGCTTCGAAGGACGCGTTGCAGACCGTGATCCAGTTCCTGCGCGACCAGGACTACGGCCAGCCGCTGCAGTTCACCAACTACCGCTAATATCATTCGAAAGGACTGCTCTCCAACATGGATACACCGTTGGGCTCCGTGCTCTACATCACCCTCGGGTGCGCTAAGAACGAGGTTGACACCGACCGCATGCGTTCTCTTTTGACCGCCGCGGGCTACGAGGAGGCATTCGGCCCACAGGATGCCGATATCGCCATCGTCAATACATGCTCGTTCCTCGCCTCCGCAACGTCCGAGAGCATCGAGACCACGCTCGAGCTCGCCAACGAGGTTCAGGACGGCGTTCGTTCTTGCCCCATCGTCATGTGCGGCTGTGTGCCGTCGCGCTATGGCGACGACCTGCCCGATGAGCTGCCTGAGGTCGCTGCCTTTGTGAAGGCCGACGAGGAGGATGGCATCGTGGCGGTCATCGATGGCGTGCTGGGCGTCGAGCGCGAGATTGCCGCCTATATTCCGCAGGTCAAGCGCACCGTCGAGGGCGCTGTCGCCTACGTCAAGATTTCCGATGGCTGCAACCGCTTCTGCAGCTTCTGCATGATTCCCTATATTCGCGGTCGCTACCATTCGCGCAATGCCGAGAGCATTATCTCCGAGGTGCGCGACCTGGTTGCCGGCGGTGTGCGCGAGATCGTGCTGATCGGCCAGGACACGGGTATTTGGGGCACCGACTTTGCTGACGAGGATGTCACCGAGGGCTCGCCGCGCAATCTGGCGCAGCTGCTGCGTGCCGTCGCCGAGGCCGTGCGCCCGCACAACGTCTGGGTCCGCGTGCTCTACCTGCAGCCCGAGGGCATGACCGACGAGCTTATCGATACGATTCGCGATACGCCCGAGGTGCTGCCCTATATCGATATCCCCGTGCAGCACTGCGACGCGCGCATCCTCAAGGCTATGCGCCGTTCTGGTTCGCGCCAGGAGCTCGAGGACCTGTTCCGCGATCTGCGTGAGCGCATCCCCGGCATCGTGATCCGTTCCACGGCCATGGTCGGCTTCCCGACCGAGACCGACGACGAGTTCCGCGACCTTATCGACTTTATGGACACCGTCGGCTTTGACTACACAAGCGTCTTTGCCTACTCGCAGGAGGAGGGCAGCCTGGCCGCCAAGATGGAGGGCCAGGTCGACGAAGAGGTCAAGCTCGAGCGCGCCCAGGAGGCCATAGACCTGGCCGAGTCGCTCGGTTTTGCTGCAACTGCCGCCCATGTGGGCGAGCGCGCCCAGGTGATCGTCGACGGTATCGAAGAGACCGAGGACGGCGCCGAACTGATCGGACATGCCTGGTTCCAGGCGCCTGATTCCGATGGCGCGGTGCATCTGGATGCCAGCGAGGCATCTGTGGGCGATATTCTGACGGTCGAGTTTACCGATAGCTTCTGCTATGAGCTTATCGGTCATGTTGTGGAGTAGGAGCGCGTTGTGGCTAACGAGAGCAATAAGGAACTGACGAGTGTCTGGACGCCCGCCAATATCGTGACGTGTGTGCGCATCGTCTTTATCCCGGTGTTCATGATCGTGTCGGCGCTGTCTCACATGAGCGTTGCCGGTACGGATTGGAGCACCTTCGACGGCCCGCTCGCCGCCGCAGCCTTCATCCTGTATGTCATCCTGTCGTGCACCGATAAAGTTGACGGCTATCTGGCGCGCTCGCGCAACGAGATTACCGACTTCGGTAAATTCTTGGACCCCATCGCCGACAAGCTACTCGTGTTCTCGGCCTTGCTGCTGTTCTTGGACTTTGGCGCTGTGTCGGTTTGGTCCGTGTTCATCATCTTGTTCCGCGAGCTGTTGGTAAGCGCCCTGCGCATGGTTGCGAGTGCCGCCGGCGTGGTCGTTGCCGCCGATAAGCTTGGCAAGTACAAGACGGCGACCACGATGGTCTCCATCTGCGGTTACCTGTGCGTCTTTGCGATGGCCGGCTTGCACCTTGGCCCGCTGGCGCTGACGCTCGGCATCTACTCGGTGTCGCGCTTCCTGTACGCCGTTGCCGTTGTCCTGACCGTTATCTCGGGCGCCCAGTACTTCTGGAACTGCCGCAAGATCGTCTTTTCGGTCTAGGTTCTGGTGGGTATGACGGACTCTTTTGAGCAGATTTCCGCACATAACGAGGAGCTGGCGCGTCATATTGTCGAGCGCGCGAGCGCTCGGGGCGTGACGGTTTCGACGGCTGAGTCGCTGACAGCAGGTATGATCGCCTCGACGATTGCCGATATCCCGGGCGCCTCGGCGGTGCTGCGTGGCGGTGCGGTGACCTACTGCGATGAGATCAAGCATCGCGTTTTGGGTGTTGATCAGGAGACGCTCGACCGCTATACCGCGGTGTCGCATCAGACCGCGCGCGAGATGGCGGCGGGTTCGCTGGAGCTGTACCAGAGCGATATTGCAGTGAGCGCAACGGGTTATGCCGGCCCCGGCGGCGGCACTGAGGACGATCCGGCTGGCACTTTCTATATTGGCTGGGCTTATCGCGCGGCTGATGGGGAAGTGCCGGTCGTGGACTCTGTGCGCTGCCACTATGAGGGCGACCGTTCGTGTGTTCGTGCCCATGCGGTCGCGGAGGCATTGGGACGCATTGCCCTTGTGCTCAACTCTATGGAATAGACGTGTTTTAAGGGGCCTTCGGGCCCCTTAATTGTGGAGATAGGGACCCCTGACGAATTTAGCGTTTGCGCTGGTCATAGGTGTATTTTTGCCTTTCTTGTTCTTATTTGCCCCTTTGTGGTCAAGCATTTGGTCAGTGTTTGGTCGGCGTTTGGTTGGGTTTTGGAAAGACTGCCTGCATATGATTGGCCTGAACGGTTGACCACGAACAGCCGTTCGTTTATTATCGATGCAGGTTGTTAAGAGGAGGGCTATTCATGGCCAAGAATTCAGGTCCCGTACGTACCGTTCATGCTCGCACGACGGGTAAAGAGCGCGATGAGATGATCGCCACCACCAAGGCCGAGATCGAGAAGAAGTTCGGTCAAGGCTCCATCATGAGGTATGGTGACGGCGGCCCCGAGCTTGAGGTTGAGGCCATCCCCACGGGCGCTCTGGCACTCGATGCCGCTCTGGGTATCGGCGGTGTGCCGCGCGGCCGTATCGTCGAGATTTACGGTCCTGAGTCCTCCGGTAAGACGACGCTTTCGCTCGAGATCCTGGCCGAAGCCCAGGCAATGGGTGGCGTGGTGGCATTTATCGATGCCGAGCACGCGCTCGATCCCACGTATGCCGCGCGCATTGGCGTGGATATCGACGAGGTACTGATTTCCCAGCCTGATACGGGTGAGCAGGCGCTCGAGATTGTTGACATGCTCGTGCGTTCCGGCGCCATCGATGCCATCGTCGTCGACTCCGTCGCCGCGCTGACCCCGCGTGCCGAGATCGAGGGAGAGATCGGCGATACCACGGTCGGATTGCAAGCTCGTCTGATGAGTCAGGCGCTCCGCAAGCTCGCCGGCTCGCTGTCCAAGTCCAACACGACATGCATCTTCATTAACCAGCTGCGAGAGAAGATCGGCGTCATGTTCGGCAACCCTGAGACCACGACGGGCGGCCGCGCCCTTAAGTTCTTCTCTTCGGTGCGTATCGACATTCGCCGCATCGACAGCATTAAGCTTAAGGATGAGGTTATCGGTAACCGCGTGCGCGCCAAGGTCGTTAAGAACAAGGTGGCAGCTCCGTTCCGTTCTGCTGAGTTCGACATCATGTACGGTACGGGCATCTCTAAGGAGGGCTCGATTCTGGACATGGCTGTCGAGTGCGGCATTTGCAAGAAGATGGGCTCCTGGTTTGCCTATGGCGAGGACAAGCTCGGCAACGGTCGCGAGGCCGCCAAGGCGTTCCTGCGCGAACACCCCGATTGCGCCGACGAGATTGAGCATAAGGTCCGCCTTGCCTGCGGGCTTGAGTTTGATGACGATGCTCCGTCCGAGGTCGAGCTGACCGATCAGCCTGCGCCTGAGGAGTTTGACGAGCTTTACGCCATCGATGGTTCCGCCATGCTCGATGATGACGACGAGTAGCGGTTACGCTCATGTCGTATACGGTGACCGAGGCCACGGTTGTCCTTCCCGATAAGAAGGCGGCCTCCTCGTTCTCGAGCGGGTATGCGTCCAAAAAGCCTTGCGCTCATATCGATTGTGAGCTTGAGGGCGGTTTTGAGCGGTCCATTTGGATTCCCGTGCGGGTCGCGCGCCTGTATGTCAAAAATCGCCCCGATCTTCCCTGTGATTGGGATAACTTTCGTGAAGTGGTGCAGCTCATCGAGCGTAAATGTGCACTTACCATGGTGACCGAGATGCTATCGCGACGCGACCATGCGACGGGTGAGGTCCGTGACAAGTTGGCACGCTACGGCTTTCGCCAGCCCGCGATCGATTTCGCCGTCGAGCGCGCCACCGAGTATCGCTTTTTAGACGAGAACCGCTTTTGCTCGTACTTTATCGAGGAACGCAAGCGGCGCGGTTGGGGACAGCGTAAAATCGAGACCGAGCTCAAGCGCCGTCATGTCGTGCTCGATGACATTCCCGGTTATCCCGAGGATTATTTTGCCGTCGAAGACGATTTGGCGCGTGCGTCAGCCCTGCTCGCCAAGCGGCGTGTTCCAGAGACGCGCGGATTCGAAAAACTGGTTCGGTTTTTGATGGGCAAGGGCTTCTCGTATCACATCGCCGCCGATGCCGTTAAGGCACGTCTCGATGCCGAACGTGAGGAATGTGCGGTTTAGGCGTATGCGTTTTGTGGCCCTGCCGTTCACCGCGTTTTAGCCGCCGTGCTGGGGCCATTTATTTGACAGTTGTTGTGGTTCAACGTACGATAAACACTGTCATTTGCTTTGTGATATGTGCTCATCTGTGATGAGTTTGTTTATATGTTTATCTGTATCCGACCCGCATAAGCTGCGCCCATATTACTCAAATGTCGCGAGCCGTTCGTAAGGACGGTTCGCTTTGTTGTGTAACGAATCCATAAAAAGGAGTGAGCATGCCTATCATCGCAGCGCTCGTTGGCATCATTTTGGGTGCCATCGCCGCCATTGCCTACATGCGCACCGCCAAGCAGGGTAGTCTTCACGAGGCCGACGAAAAAATCCAGTCGGCACACGCACAGGCTGAGTCCCTGATCGGTGATGCTAAGCGTCAGGCCGAGACCCTCAAAAAAGAGGCTCTGCTCGAGGCTAAAGAGGAGATCATCAAGAACAAGCAGGCCGCTGAGGCCGAGGACAAGCAGCGTAAGAACGAGATTCGTACGCTCGAGAACCGCGTGATGCAGCGCGAGGAATCTCTCGATCGCCGCAACGACGCTCTCGACAAGCGCGAGCATCAGCTGTCCAGCCAGGCCGGTCAGGTCGAGAAGCGCTCCCGTGAGCTCGAGGAGCTCTGCGCAAAGCAGACCTCCGAGCTCGAGCGTATCGCCGACCTTACCCGCGAGGACGCGCACAAGGAGCTCCTTGATAAGGTTCGCGGCGAGGTCACCCACGAGGCCGCCACGATCATTCGCGAGTCTGAGCAGCAGGTTCGCGCCGAGTGCCACAAGACCGCCCAGGAGATTCTGTCTCTGGCGATTCAGCGCTGCGCTGCCGATCACACTGCCGAGGTCACCGTTACCTCCGTGCACATTCCCTCTGATGACCTCAAAGGCCGTATCATCGGTCGCGAGGGTCGCAACATCCGGACCTTCGAGCAGGTTTCCGGCGTCAACCTCGTGATCGACGACACGCCCGAGACCGTCGTTCTTTCGAGCTTCGACCCGGTCCGTCGTGAGACCGCCCGCGTCGCCCTCGAGAACCTCATCGCCGACGGCCGCATTCACCCTGCCCGTATCGAGGAGATGTATCACAAGGCCGCCGACCTGGTTCAGCAGCGCGTGCGCGAGGCTGGCGAGCAGGCTGCCTTCGATACCGGCATCCACGATCTGCACCCCGAGATCGTCAAGACCCTTGGTGCCCTGCGCTACCGTACCTCGTTTGGTCAGAACGTGCTTCAGCATTCCCTCGAGGTCTCTGATCTGTGCGGCGTGATGGCTTCCGAGCTTGGCCTGGACGTTGTGACCGCCAAGCGCGCCGGCCTGCTTCATGACCTGGGCAAGGCAATCGACCACGACGTCGAGGGCCCGCATGCCGTCATCGGCGCCGAGCTTGCCCGCCGTTATGGCGAGAAGCCCGTTATCGTCCACGCTATTGAGGCTCACCATGCCGATGTCGACCCCAACACGGTGCTCGATGTCCTGGTGCAGGCCGCCGATGCTGTCTCTGCCTCTCGCCCCGGTGCCCGTCGCGAGTCTGCCGAGAACTACATCAAGCGTCTTGAGAAGCTTGAGGAGATCGCCAACTCCCATGACGGCGTCGAACGTACCTATGCCATGCAGGCCGGTCGCGAGGTCCACGTCATGGTCCAGCCGGACAAGATCTCCGATGCCCAGTCCACGGTCCTGGCTCACGATATCGCCCATCAGATCGAGGAAGAGATGGAGTATCCCGGTCAGGTGCGCGTCGTCGTGATTCGCGAGAGCCGCGCTGTCGATATCGCTAAATAACATGAGCGACGCGAACGAGCTCATCTCATTTATCGCGTCGATGTCGGGGGAGGGCAACCTTCGCGTCGAGGAGAACCTTGGCGAGGGGTATGTCCGCCTCCGCGTTTCGGAGGCCGAGCGGCGCCAGGCTAAGCACGACATTCAGCATGTCGAGGACATCGTCATCGAAATGCTCCGTAATGCTCGCGATGCCGGCGCCGACAAGGTCTATCTCGCCACGACCAAGGAAGATGGCGTCCGCACGCTTGTCTTTCTGGATAACGGTTCTGGCGTTCCGCAGGATATGCAAGAGCGAATCTTTGATGCCCGCGTTACCTCCAAGCTCGAGAGCATGAAGATGGACCGTTGGGGCGTTCACGGACGTGGCATGGCATTGTTTTCGATTAAGCAGAACACCGACGAGGCCCGTGTGGTCACGTCCGGCGTCGATCTTGGTTCAGCCTTCAAGGTGAGCGTTGCGGTCGACCGCCTCAGTGAGCGTGCCGATCAGTCCAGCTGGCCCCAGGCCGTCAAGGATGAGGACGGACGTTATGTCTGCGCTCGCGGTCCACATAATATTATTCGCGCTGCTTGTGAGTTTGCGCTCGAGGAGTTGCGTGGTTGCGATGTCTATCTCGGTTCTCCGTCTGAGATTGCCGCGACCCTTTATGCTCAAGCGTCAAGTCGGCTTGATACGTCTCGTCTCCTGTTCATTGATGACGAGAGCGAGCTTCCGGTTGTCGATCGTTTAGGCCTTGCTTCTGATGCCGAGGACTTTATCCGTATCTGTTCGGGTTTGGGTCTTGAGATGTCCGAGCGCACGGCCCATCGCATTTTGGCGGGGCAGATTAAGCCCGTTCGCGGTGTGGCCGCGCGTCTGCTGCGCGAGCGTGATTCGTCCTCGCATGCGCCGGCTCCTGTCGATCTCGCGAAGGATCGTCGCGGGCTACGTATTGCCAAGGATGACATGGCACAGTTTTCGCGTGCTGTGGAGCGCGACTTTAATGACCTTGCTGCCCGGTACTATCTCAACCTTTGCGGCGACCCAAAGATTCGTGTTTCGCGTGATCGAATCACCGTGACCTTTGATCTTGCCAAAGAGGAATAGTGCCTTTACCGAGTCCACTCGGTACGATACAGTTATTGCAGTTAAAACGTACTTTTAAATGCAGGAGTTTCTTCATGGATTGCCTGAAGGTATCAAGCAAATCATCGCCAGCGTCCGTTGCCGGCGCCATCGCCGGCATGGTCAAGGATGGTGTACCCGTCAACATCCAGTGTGTCGGCGCCGGTGCCGTCAACCAGGCCATTAAGGCCGTTGCTATCGCGCGCGGTTTTTTGATTCCAACCGGTTTTGATATTTCCTGCGCGCCCGTGTTCTCCGACATCCTCATTAACGGGGAGTCGCGCACGGCCATCCGCCTTTCTATCTACGTTCACCAGATCAATCGAGCTGCTATGGATAACGTCGTCATGGATGATGTTAAGCCTGTGGCATAGCTTCTGCTTGCCTTGTTTCGCTCCCCATCGTTAGGACTTATGCACATGGACCAGCGTTCCGTACGCGATATTCTTGCCGGTAAAACCTACTTTATCCGCACCTTTGGCTGCCAGATGAATCAGCACGACTCCGAGCGTGTGAGCGGTTTGCTTGATTCGTATGGCTGCCTCATGGCGCTCGATCCCGCGCATGCCGATATCGTTGTCTTCATGACTTGCTGCGTGCGCGAGGCCGCCGATACTCGCCTGTACGGTCAGTGCAATTCCTGCAAAAGCCTGCCGCCTTCGCCTTCGGGCAAGCGCGTGGTTGCCGTTGGCGGTTGCATCGCGCAGCGCGATGGCGAGGGCCTGCTCACCAACGTCGATAACGTCAATGTCATCTTTGGCACGCATTCCATTGCACATGTGGCCGAGCTCATTGCCGAGGCGTTCCTTGATGGTAAGCGTCATATCCGCACCAATGAGCATGAGGATACGGATGCCATGAGCATGCCGTGGCATCGCGAGACTCAGTATCACGCCTGGGTGCCCATCATGACGGGCTGCAATAATTTCTGCACCTATTGCATCGTGCCGTACGTGCGCGGTCGCGAAAAGAGCCGCCCCTTCGAGGAGATTGTCGACGAGGTGACCGGTTTGGTGCGCCAGGGCGTGCGTGAGATTACGCTGCTGGGCCAAAACGTTAACTCATATGGTCGCGATCTGTTTGGCAAGCCGCGTTTTGCCGATCTGCTGCGTGCCGTGGGCGATACGGGCGTGGAGCGCATCTTCTTTACGTCTTCGCATCCCAAGGACCTGTTGCCCGAGACCATCGACGCCATGGCCGAGACACCTGCCGTAATGCCGCAGCTGCACTTGGCCGTCCAGTCCGGTTCGACGCGGATCCTCAAAGAGATGAATCGCCGTTATACACGCGAGGACTATCTGGGCCTTGTCGATCGCATTCGCAACCGCATGCCCGATATCGCGCTCTCGACCGACATTATCGTTGGCTTCCCGGGCGAGACTGAAGAAGACTTTGAGCAGACGCTCTCGCTTGCCGAGACGGTCCGCTATGCTCAGGCCTATACCTTCATCTATTCCAAGCGTGCCGGTACCCCGGCCGCCGAGATTGACGATCCTACGCCGCATGAGGTTATTCTCGAGCGTTTCAACCGCCTGGTTAAGGTTATCGAGACCACGGCACACGAGTATAACCAGGGTGCGCTTCATACTGTGGTTCCGGCGCTCATTGAGGGAACGAGTAAAAAGAACGACGCGGTCCTGCTGGGCAAGAGTCCCAAGAATCAGACTGTGCACGCGCCTATCCCCGAGGGTTACAGCATCGATCAGCTTGTTGGCAAGATCGTTGATGTTGACGTTGACGTTGCCAAGACCTGGTATTTGTCCGGCTCCGTTGTGGGCGAGCCTCGCTAATGGTTGCTCCCGGGGCAGGTCTTTCCGCCGTTGCAATCGTCGGTCCGACGGCGGTTGGTAAGAGTGATGTTGCCGACCGTTTGGCAGCTCGTCTTTCGTCCGAAGTGCTGTCGTGCGATGCGATGCAAATCTATCGCGGCATGGACATCGGTACCGCAAAGATGGTGCCCGATGAGTGCACGGCGCCGCTGCGTCTCGTCGACATTGTAGAGCCGGGTGTGGCATATTCTGCTGCGCTTTATCAGGCCGACGCTCGCGCGCATGTTGAACGTCTCCTTGGTTCGGGTTGCCTGCCGGTTTTTTGCGGAGGTACGGGGCTGTATCTCAAGGCCGCCCTCGATGAGATGGACTTTCCCTCGGGTGAACTTGAGGACGATCGTCGTGCGGGCTATCAGGAGCTTGCCGAGCGTATTGGCGAGGAAGAACTGCATGCCTTGCTTGCCGAGCGCGATCCAGAATCGGCTGCTGTTATTCATCCCCATAACGTGCGCCGTGTGATTCGTGCGCTCGAGATGCATGATGATGGCGTCTCCTATGCGCAGCAAAAGTCGCAGTTTAGTGTTCCGCACGAGCATTATCATGCCCTATGGTTTGGTCTGACGCGTAATCGCGAGGTGCTCTACGAGCGCATTAACCAGCGCGTCGATCTGATGTTTGAGCAGGGTCTTGTCGATGAGGTCCGCGGTCTTATGGGCCAGGGGCTGGGAGATGCCCTGACGTCGATGCAGGCAATTGGCTATAAAGAGATCATTGATGCTTTCAATGGCGTGATGAGCATGGATGAGGCCCGCGAACTCATTAAGATGCGTTCGCGTCGTTATGCCAAGCGTCAGCTTTCGTGGTTTAAGCGCGATGACCGTATCGTGTGGTTTGATATGGATGAATGTACGATCGATGAGGTCGTTGAGGATATCCTGCATCGTATTGAGGCTGCCTAATGGCCCGTTTCCCCCTTGTTCCCACGGCACCCGAGCCCGAGCGTGCCATTTTAGTTGGTGTTGAGTGGCGCGACAATGCATGGCCGCTCGATCGCTCGCTTGATGAGCTGGAGCGTCTTGCCCACACAGCTGGTGCTCAGTGCGTGGCACGCTTGTCGCAGCGTTTGGTAAAGCCGTATCCTAAATCGTTTATCGGTTCCGGCAAGGTAGAAGAGCTGTGCGGCCTGGTGCATCGCATGGATGCCGATGTCGTTATTTTTGACGACGACCTGACGCCCTCGCAGCAATCCTATTTGGAGAAAGCTGTGGGCGAGCCGGTAAAGATTATCGATCGTACAGCACTGATCCTGGATATCTTTGGCCTGCATGCTCAGACGCGTGAGGGACGCCTGCAGGTACAGCTGGCACAGCTTCAATATTTGTTGCCTCGCCTGCGTGGCATGTGGAGCCATCTCGCCAAGGAGCAGACGCGCGGCGGCATCGGCTCACGTTTTGGTCAGGGCGAAAGTCAGCTCGAGGTCGACCGTCGCCTTATTCGTAATAAGATCGCTGCGCTTCGTCGTGAGCTCAAGCAGGTTGAACAGCGTCGCGATGTTCAATCCAAGAGTCGCATTGAGTCACCGGCGTTTCGCGTCGCGTTGGCCGGTTATACCAATGCCGGTAAATCGACGTTGCTCAATCGTCTGACCGGCTCTACGGTACTTTCGCAGGACAAGCTGTTTGCTACGCTCGACCCGACGACGCGTTCGTATCGTCTGCCCGGCGGTCGCGGCATGACGATTACCGATACCGTCGGCTTTATTCAAAAGCTGCCGCATGGTCTGGTCGATGCCTTTAAATCGACGCTGTCCGAGGTTTTGGGTGCCGATCTAATTCTCAAAGTCGTAGATGCGTCTGACGAGGACTATGAGCGGCAGCTGGAGGCTGTCGACCGCGTGCTTGATGAGATCGGCGCCGGAGAGCGTTTAACGCTGACCGTATTCAATAAAATCGATCTTCTCGATAGCGTCGATCGATTGAGTTTCCGTCGTCGCTATCCGGAGGCCGTTCTGTTCTCGGCCCAAACGGGCGAGGGGCTCGACGATCTCGTCGACCGGATTGCTCGCGAGGCAGCTGCCACCGATGTGTTGCTCTCCGCTGATATCCCGTATCGCGAGGGCGCTCTCATCACGCTGGTGCATGAGCAGGGAACCTTTCTGCATGAGGAATATCTCGAGGACGGCGTTCGCATTGTGGCGAAGTTGCCGGCTCGTATTGCACCGCGGCTCGAGCGCTATCGTACGGAATAAACGATTTCTAGCACGCCTAGAATGACTGGCTGATGGAGCAGGTAGAACGGTAAGGCATGCCGACCCAGGACTGCGAGCGCCGGGATAGGATTGGCGTATGCCCATGCGGGCGCTTCGAGACTTGATGCTTGTGCTGCCTGGGCAGCAAAAAAGCCGGTAAGGTACATAAAGACAAACGGTATGAGCGGATAGTAATCTCCCGAAACAAAACCCGGGCCTGGGAATCCAAGCCATGCCAGGTAGGGGAGTGGGTAGACCGCCTTTGGAATGCCCCAGGTTAGGGCAAAAAGAACAAGGCACGCTGCGATGCCCCATGAGCCCGGTAATTTTTGGAGTAACGGACGGGTGAACGCAACCACCGCGGTGCACACCGCCATGCAATAAATGATGCCAAAGTTCACTGAATCGTCGACCGATACGAGCGTTGTTGCGATCCAGACGACCAAAGCTGCGGCAGCGTACTTAGCCGCTCGTTTGGCATTGTTGCGTGAGAGCGTGCACATCCAACCCGCGATAAACAAAAATACCCAGCTGATGCTGGCTCGCCAGACGTCTTGAAAGACAGTCTGGGTAAACCAAGGCATATCCCAGCCGTACAGGTAGGCGAGATCATAGCAAGTGTGAAAACCTGCCATAGAAATCATCGTAAACCCGCGGACGGTATCAAAGATGGTTATGCGTTTTTGCATTACGAGAACCGGCGCATCAAGCCGACGACTTTGCCCAGGATAACGGGATTCGTTGCATAGATAGGTTCCATAGTGTCGTTCTCGGGCTGCAAGCGCACACGCCCCTGCTCCTTGTAGAACGTCTTGACGGTCGCCGAACCATCAATCATGGCCACGACAATTTCGCCATTCATGGCACTCTTTTGTTCACGGACGATGATGTAATCGCCATTGAAGATGCCGACATTGATCATTGAGCTCCCATGCACCTCAAGGATAAAGGAACCCTGATCAGTGGCGATTTCGGTCGGGATAGTAAACGTGTCTTCGATATTCTGCTCGGCCAGAATGGGAATCCCAGCCGCGACGCGACCAACGAGCGGTAGCGAGACCGTTCCGCGAGGTGCGGTGGGCTCGTCAGATTTGGAAATTGAGACAGAGGAACCATCCTCGTTAAAGAGTTCCAGGGCGCGCGGCTTGGTGGCATCGCGCTTGAGTAGCCCGCGCGCCTCCAGGGCAGAGAGATGGGCGTGCACGGTGCTGGGGGAGGAAAGGCCCACGGCAGAAGCCATCTCGCGCACGCTGGGCGGATAACCCTTCTCCTGCTGATATTCCTTGATGAAGTCGTAAATTTGCTGCTGACGCTTGGTAATTTTGCGAGCCATCAGGGCATCCTCTCTACCCATGTCAAACAAATGTTCGAATTTTGCTTGACAGGAACAACTGTTCGAAGATAATAATAACCGAACATTCGTTCTCGCGCTAGACATTTTTGTCCGCGCGGCTTGATAAAACTGTTCTCAGCAAAACACGCGAGAGGAGAACATGATGAACGCAACGAATATGGTCCAGGGAAACCTCGCCCTTAAGCTCGAGACGCCTGCAGAACCCACTTTTACGGTTGTTCAGGGTGGCCGCTCCGGCTTTCAGCCTTTGACCGTAAAGCCTGCGCGCAATCAGCAGGCTGTAGTCGCGCCGGCCCGCGTTGCCCTGAAGGTTCCGACGATTGTCGCCGTCGCCGTTGCGCTTACGCTCTTCTTTGTCCTCGCTACGTCGGTCTTTAGCGCTCGTCATGCCGCGTATGCCGAGTCCGTTTCCAACGTTACATACGAGACCATTCGCGTTCAGCCTGGCGATTCTCTTTGGTCGCTTGCCGAGGAATATCCAATCGAAGGCCTTTCCACGCAAGAGACTTCCGACATGATCCGTAACGTCAATCATCTGGAGCATGGTTCGCTCGCCGCCGGTGCGCATCTTAAGGTTCCTGCTCGTTCGTAATCATTATCGCGCTGCGCATGGTACCCTTGTTATCGTTTAAGAGGAGGTACCATGCGCTGTCCCAAATGCGGCAAGGCACATACCCGCGTCGTTGATTCCCGTATGCAGGAGTCAAATAACACCATTAAGCGCCGCCGCGAATGTTGCTCGTGTAACTATCGTTTTACAACGTTCGAGCGATGCGAAGACCCAATCGAGGTCATTAAGTCAGACGGAACCAAGCAGCGGTTCGATCGCAATAAGCTGCTCGTCGGCTTGATGCGCGCCACCATCAAGCGCGATATCGACACTAAGAAGCTCAATGAGATTATCGATGACATCGAGGTCGAGCTTCGCTCTCGCACGCTGACGGCCGTCACGTCCCATGAGTTGGGTGACATGGTGCTCAAGCGCTTGGCCAAGATCGACAAGGTTGCGTACATCCGTTTTGCCTCGGTCTACCGTGATTTCAAAGACGTCGATGAGTTTCTGCAAGAGCTCGACAAGCTAAGGTGATTCCATGCCCAACATTACCGTCAACATAAAGCGTCTCGATCCCACCGTCGAGCTTCCCAAATACGCCCATCCCACCGATGCCGGCTTGGATTTGCGCTCCAACGAGGACTGCGTCCTGAAGCCCTTCGAACGCCGTCTGGTCTCTACTGGGCTGGCCATCGCCCTGCCCGACGGCTACGCCGGCTTCGTCCAGCCCCGCAGCGGCTTGGCCATCAAGCAGGGCCTGTCTATAGTCAACACGCCGGGCCTCATTGACGCCCACTACCGAGGAGAACTCAAGGTTATCCTTATCAACCTGGATCCCTCCAATAACATTCAAATCTATAAAGGCGACCGCATAGCCCAACTCGTCATCCAAGAAGTCCCCACGGTCAACCTCATAGAAGTAGAAGAACTAGACAAAACCGACCGAGGAGCCGGCGGTTTCGGTTCTAGCGGCGTATTGTAATGTCCGCTCACCCGTGGGAGGCCCCTATATATCATTCCATGCTCAAACATTCTCGCTGCGCTGCGAAACTGCGCGTGGAACGATATATAGGGGTCTCCCACGGGTGAGCTACGTTTACTTGCTAGCGGCTACGCCGGGTTCGCCCCAGTTAGAGCCTGCGAAGGTAGAAACAAATAATCTAATAACAGTTAGTTGATACGACAAAGGAACTGTTCCTTTGTCGTATCAACTAACCAGTAAGAATAATTTTGTTACAAGCAAGAAGCCTCCCGTTCGGGGCTCACCCATATCGTTCCACGCGCAGTTTCGCAGCGAGCGCAGCGAAGCGAGAATGTTTGAGCATGGAATGATATGGGTGAGCCCCGAACGGGCGGGATTAGTGCGCCCTGCGCAGCGAGAATGTTTGAGCATGGAATGATATATGGGCGGCTCCCGCCGAGCAGCGGACTATCGCCTAGCGGATATGCGCGGGTTTTCCGCCCCAGTAGAAGCGGCAGAAGGCTCGTTTGCGCTTTTGGGGTTTGCCTACGAGCTCCATGGTTGCGATGGCTATGTCTTCGGCTGCGTGGGGGCGGCGTAGAACTTCGCCGTTGATGAGTAGCGCTTTGAGTGATTCGGGATGGTCGTGCAGGTGGCGCAGGGTTACGATGAGTTCTCGTGCGGTGGTGACATGCATACTGGCGCCCATGCCGGTGAGCATCGTGGTGTTGGCCTTTTCCTGGCCATAGGACTTGCCCAGCAGGATCATCGGCAGATGCGCGCACAGGCACTCGGTGACGGTGAGTCCGCCCGATTTGAGAATTGCCAGGTCGCAGCCGTGCATGAGGGCCGCCATGTCGTCCACGTAGTCCAGAACCGTAACGTTTTCGAGTTTCATGGCGTCGAAGAGCGTCTTGAGGCGGTCGGCGTATTCCTCATCCTTGCCCGGCAAAAAGACAAAATGCATGTCCTCAAAGCTGCGTAGGAAGGGGAGGGTCTGGTCCATCGCCGCGCGAAAGCGGACGTACGGTTGAGGTAAACTGGCGCCGGCCATAACCAGCACGACGGTCTTGTCGGTGGGGAGGTTGAACTTGGCTAGCTCTTCCTCGCGATCGTAATCCGTGTCGAATCCGGCGCGAATAGGAATGCCGGTAATGCGAATCTTTGCCTCGGGCACCTTGCGCGGACGCAGCGTTTCGGACATAAATTCGTTGGCAACACAGAATAGATCGGTGTCCTTGTGGGGCCACCAGCCCTCGACTTCGTAGTCGGTCGGTACGCAGATGACTGGATAATCGATACCCGTAATTATGCGGGCACCCACGGCAACATTGGCTGCTGTGATGTGCGTTGCGACCACGGCTATGGGCCTGCGGCTACGAATATATTCGTTGAAGGCGGGGAACATGATTCGCGACCATGCCGTGCCGCCACCCCAGAGAAGATGTCCCGTAAGTGTATATCTCCAGGTCAGGTCGTAAATGGGGCGCGTGGCTCCCGTAAAAGAAGCCGCGGTCTTATTACCGTCGAATTTAATACGTCCAAAATCAAGGATATCGAGCACTTCAATCTCAACATCCTCGGGGATGCCATTGGTGCCGCGGATGAGGTCGAAGGCCTGCGCTATCGCATTTGCGGCGGCCTTGTGGCCCGAGCCAACGGAGGCGTGCACGATGGTCACGAGAGGTTTTTGCTGAGCCAGGAGCGTGGTTTGCTCCGATTGAGGAGTGCTGTGCGTGAGCAGGGGAGCGTCGTCACTCGTCTGCGCCTGGTCCATCGATAACTCCCCTTCAGCTTTGTAATACGGTTTTATCATTGTAGTGCATGAGTGTCACGTTCACGTAAATTTGGGTACGAGCGCAAAGAACGACAACGTTTCGACGAAAGGACGCTTCATGACTACCGATAAGCCGATCGATGTTGCGATTATCGGTGGCGGCCCCGCGGGCTATGCTGCCGCCATTTATGCTGCGCGTGCCAACCTGACGACGACCGTGATTGAGCAGGGCATGTCGGGAGGGCAGATCGCCACAACCAATGAGGTCGAGAACTATCCGGGTTTCCCGCTCCTGAGTGGCGCCGAACTCGGCGAGCGTTTTCAGCAGCATGCAGAGGGCCTGGGAGCACAGGTTACATGGAGCATGGTTACGGGTATCGATTACGATGCCGATGCATCGTTGTTTACGGTACATCACGATATGGGCGATACGCTGGCCTCGAGCGTTATCGCTTGCATGGGTGCCACGCCGCGTCCGGCAGGTTTCGCAGGCGAGGATACGTATCGCGGTCGTGGCGTTTCATATTGCGCAACATGTGACGGCATGTTCTTCCGCGGCAAACAGGTCTTTGTAATCGGTGGTGGCAATTCGGCATGCGAAGAGGCGCTGTTCCTGTCAGACATTGCCACCAGCGTGACCATCGTGCTGCGCCGCGACCAGTTTCGTGCGCCTGATGGTGTTGTTCAGAAAGTACTCGAAAAGGACAATATTACAGTTAGGTACCAAACTAGTATTGTGGAGCTCTCGGGCGAAGCAATGCCAACGACGATCACCTTTAAGGACAATGCATCCGGTGAGACTCATACCGAGTCATTTGAACCTGGCTCGTTTGGCATCTTTGTCTTTACGGGGATGCTGCCGCATACCGAGCTGGTTGAGCATCTAGTCGATCTGGCTCCTGACGGCGGCATTGTCACCGACGATTCGATGGCCACCCGTACGCCCGGCTTATTCGCAGCCGGCGATATCCGTTCCAAGCGTTTACGCCAGGTTGTGACCGCCGTTTCGGACGGAGCCATAGCAGCAACGAGCGCATACGCGTTTCTCCGTGAATAAGTACGATAATATATCTTATGTAAGGTTGCTATCTTTACACAAAGTGGTTGGACGATGCATCAATGTGTTGTCCAACCACTTTTACTTGCCGGCTATGTGGTATGCAAAACTAGATAACCTAGAATACAATATAGAAAATGAACGGAGGACCTTTATGAACCACGTTAAACACGTTATTCCGATGTCCGATTCGTCGGTCAGTATTAAGCCTGAGGATATTCAGCCCACGGTGCTACCCGATGCATTCATTCAGTCCGATATCGTGCGTAAACTCAATACGTTGAGTCTGCCGCGCTATAACCAGTTGCCCAATGTGACGCTCTACCGCGACCAGGTCATTGAGTATGTTGCGCTGTGGATGGAGCCGCTGTCCATTTGCGTTGAGCACCCTGTCATTACGCCATCGATGATCAATAACTACGTGAAGGTCGGCCTGGTGCCTGCTCCGGTCAAAAAGCAATATGGCCGCGAGCAGATTGCCCGCCTGATCGCTATCTGCCTCTTTAAGCAGGTGTTACCTATTGCTGCGGTGCAGGCACTCTTTAACATTCAGCGTTTGAGCTACGATGCCCCGACGGCCTTCGATTATGTGGTCGATCAGCTCGAGGCATCGATTCGTTCGGCGTTTTCCGTCGAGCAGACGCCGGTTCCCGATTCGGCGCATCAGGTAACGCGTGAGTCGCTGCTTGTGCGCAGTGCGGTTTCATCCTTCGTTTCGAAAGCGTACCTGATGAGCTATCTAAAGTTTAATGGGTTTAATAGCTAGCCGACGTATAAAACGGGCGGGACAAAGAGCCAGCTGTCACTTTGTCCCGCCCGTATTTTTGCTTGGTTGGACTTTATTGGCCCGAAGCCACGCCCATGCCGTAGCCGATAATGAGCCCATGCATTTCGGCATAGTATGAATCTAGCCCGTTACAGGGCATGATGATAGTCTTGGAGCCTGGCCAGCGCTCCACAATTCGGCTGGCAAGTGCTTGGGCGCCTGCCTCATTCTCGACATGGTCGATAACGACCTCGCCGCCCGTAAAACCTTCGGCTTCCATGGTGTCGATGATCTTGTTGAGCATCTTCTTTTCGCCATGCGTGTGCCCGACGAGTTCGATTTTACCGGCCTCACTCGCCGTGCCCAAAATGCGAATATTAAGCTTGTTGGCAATGACGCCGGCTGCCTTAGGAATACGTCCGGCTTTGGCGAGGTTTTCGTAATTGCACAAGCTGAAGAGGATTTTGCTGTTCTGCTCAAGGCTATCGAAATATGCGCAAGCGTCCTCGAAAGAGACATCCGGGTTGCTTGCAAGATACCGGTCGAACAGCAGTAAGATCAGGTCCATTTTGCCGCCGGCTCCGCGTGAATTGACCAAATGAATTTGACGGTTCGGCTCCTCGGCAAGAACCAAATCGCGTGCCGTGGCGGCGGCGTTATAGCTCCCCGATACGCCCTCCGAGATGGGCATACAAATCGTCTTGTCGGCAAGCCTAAAGAGTTCGGTCCACTCGCCTACGCTCGGACAGGCGCTCGAAGAAGCGCTCGACTCCGCCTGCACGGCGCAATTGAGTTCGTGAACGTCGAGCGTGAGGTCATCGACGAACTCGCGCTCCCCCACTCGAATTTTGAGGGGTGCAAATGCAAAGGTGGTATGGGGCGCGGTCGGTTGCCAATCGCGGAGGTTACAGCTCGAATCGGAGATAAGTGCCCAGCTCATAGAGGGTCCTTTCTATATGCTTCTCAATCATTATAGCTATATTGCTCACCGATGAAGCGTGCATCTAGTATTGAAAACTAGCACATTAGGATCATGTATGGAGCACGGTCATAAATAAATGAACCTCGCAGCTCAAAGGCCACGAGGTTCACCTTCGTTCGCTATACAGAGTGACTTAGTAGCGCACGAAAATGTAGTTGTTGTTCATGCCAGCGGCGACGGAGCTGATGATGACGCCCGTTTTGTAGTCGGAAGCATGGATCATCTGACCATTACCGATATAGATGCCGGTATGGTAGGAGTTAACCACAACATCGCCGGGTTGCGGATCGGACACACGGGTCCAACCCATGAAGTCGACCGTGGTGCCCAGACGGCAGTAGCGTCCCGTGAGGCAATAGCTTACAAAACCGGAGCAGTCAAAGCTGTTCGGCCCAATGCCACCCCAAGAGTAAGCGTATCCGAGCTTGCTATAGGCACGCGAAACAACGGAACCGCCGTCAACGGACTGGCTCGGTGCGGAAGGCGTCGGAGCCGGAGCCGGAGCCGGAGCGGGCGTCGGGGGCTGCGGAGTGGGAGCGGGCGCGGGCGTGTTTCCGCCGCCGTCGTTGGTCGTACCGCCACCCTTGTTGGTGTTCTCGCTCGTACCGGCGGTGTCGTTGCTCACCGTGGCCTTTTCGGCGGTGCTAGCATTTATGCCAGCCTGCAGCGCGGCGTTGGCCTGGGCCTCGGCAGCAAGCTCGGCCTGCAACTGTGAATCCAGGGAGTTCACGACACTCTGGGCTTCAGCCTGCTGGGCGTTAAGCTCATCGACCTTCTTTTGCGTGGTGGCGACGTTCTTCTCCTGCTCGGCCTGCTTATCGGTGAGCTGCTGCTTAAGCTCCTTGACCTCTTGAATGGTCTGAGCCTGCTTATCGGAAACTTTGCCGTAGTAGAACAGACGGTTGAGCATATCGCTCAGGTCATCGACGCCGGTCAGAACCTGAAGCAGGCTCAGACCGCCGGTTTTGTACTCGCCGGCGACATAGGTCGAGAGCTTGGCCTGACCGTCAGCGATCTCCTGCTGCTTTTGCGTGATCTCGCCAGCAGTCTGATCGAGCGCCTTCGTTTGAGTGGCGAGTTCGTCGTAGATCTGCTGGGTTTGCGTGCCGATCTGCTCGAGTTTGGTACGAGCAGCGGCAAGATCGGATGCGGTATCGGCATAGGCAGGAGCCGCGAGGCCCAGGCCCAAAACACAAGCGAGGGTTGCCGTAGCAGCGCAGCGTGCCATGTTTTTATGCGTGTTTGCTGTGCGCATGGAGCTTCCTTTCCGGTATCTAAGGGTAGCGGCTAGTCCACCGTTACCAGGCTAAAGAGCTCGACATCCTCGTTGGAGGGCGTGAGCTTCTCGCGCGGGTTGAGAAACGCAAGCTCAAGGATACAACCGTAGCCCACAAGCTTTGCGCCCATATCTCGCACCAGTTTACCTGTTGCCTCGACGGTTCCGCCCGTCGCGACCAAGTCGTCCAGAATCAACACGGTATCTTTAGAGCTGATAGCGTCGGCATGGATTTCAATGGAATCCGTTCCGTACTCGAGCTCGTAGCTCTGGCTTACGGTCTCGCGCGGCAGCTTGCCCGGTTTACGTGCGGGGACAAAGCCGGCGCCAAGGGCTACAGCCACCGGTACGCCAACCATAAAGCCGCGAGCCTCGGGACCCACGACCTTGGTGATTCCCATGCCGGCAAAGTGCTCGGCGAGGGTATCGGTCATGGCTTTGAGCGCCTCGGGATTGCCAAAGAGCGGCGTGATGTCTTTAAAGATGACTCCGGGCTCGGGATAGTCGGGGATGTCGACGATTTGAGATTCGAAGTCGTACATTGCATGACCTTTCAATGGGTTGCCGAAATATCAACAGCGGTTATTTGCCCGCGGTGACGGTGCCGGATTGCGAAGGGGCGACGACCTTGAGCGGCTTTACGAGAGAATCCTCGTGCGAAGCCGGCGCGGCAGTTTCTTCGTTTTTGGCCTTGGTGGACTCGGAGCGAGCGATCTCCTCATCGAGTGCATCGATGTCGGCGTCCTCGACCACGGCGTTGAGCGATTCAAAAACGCGGTTCTTGAGCAGCGCAGTGTGCACGCCCTCCGTCAGGTCGTGAAGCTTCTTAAACGCACGCTCGAGCTTGGCGTCGCGCTCGTCATCGGAAGTATCCATGCCGAGCATGCTCACGAGCACCTGCTCAAACATCGAAGACTCGCGGTTTGCCGACGATACGTACTGACGCAGGTTGCGCGGCTCGATATGGAAGCGTGACAGCTCGGAGCAGTAGCGGATGATCGGAAAATCGCGACCATCGACGAGCTCACGGTTCTGCGGACTCTTGATGATGCGAATGAGGTCGTTCTCGGCGAGCGAGCGGATAAACGAGATCTCGACGCCCAGCATATCGGGAATGGTCTCGATGGGATGCAGCTTTTGTTTGGTCTCCTTGGGCTCCGTCTTAAGCGGAACATCGGACAGCAAGCCCACCTCGTAGGCGAGCGTTGACAGGTCCGTGGCGTTTTCCAAGCGCTGCTTAATCACGTTGAGCGGCATGTAGCGGGTCTTCTGCAAGTGCAGGATGACCTCCAGGCGATCAACGTCCTCCTTAGAGTACTGACGGTATCCCTTAGGCGTACGATGAGGGGTAATGAGCCCCTCATCTTCTAGAAATCTAATTTTTGAGTTCGAAAGATCGGGGTATGCGCCTCGAAGAAGGTTGACGACTTGGCCGATACTCAGATAGTTGCGTTCGGCCATGCCCTACTCACCGGTTTCGATGCGCTCCGGCGTGCTCTCGTGGTAGATGAGCGTAAACGTACCGATCTGGACGGAAGAACCATCGTGCAGCGGGGCCGCGTTGACAATGGCGCCGTCGACCCAGGTGCCATTGAGCGAGCCCAGGTCCTCAATGCGAGCGCCGAGGCCCTCGCGAATAATGCGCGCGTGGCTACGCGAAACAGTCATGTCATTGAGGAAGATGCCGTTTGCAGGATCGCGGCCGATGGTGGTCACGTCGTCCTCGAGCTCAAAGGCGGCACCAGTCTGCGGACCCTTGACGATGGACAGAACGGGTGCGGTGATGCGCACGTTGGCCATGAGGTCGGGAACGGTGACGTCGCTTGAAGGCACGCGGAATACGCAGGTAGCGTCAGCAGTCTTATCATTCTGAGGCATATTGTTAACCATGTTGTCCATGACAACCCCTAACTTATCGCGGACGTGCCGCAAATAATGAACCGTACGTAATCATACCCCAACGACTTAGTCTTCGATTTCAGGGTTCAGAAAGTCGATGTCCTCGTCCTCGGGATGCGCGAGAGCCTGTTTAATGGCCACTCCGCCCTTAATGGAATAGATGACCGCGGTGAGCATGGAGAAGATCACGCCGCCGTACACAAAGAAGATGCCGAGGGGCACCGAGCTTCCGTTGAGGCCCGGGAAGGCCGTAAGGGTTGAAGGTAAAAGATGCAGGCCGTCAATAACGGGGAACCCGAGCAGCATGAGCGAGAAGCCGGTCATGAGCAGTGCAGTGGCAATCTTTCCGGGAAAGACGACATCGATGGGGCGACGGTGATAATGACGCACGATAAGCGTGCCGATGCCCAGATAGATGTCGCGGCCAATAATGAGCACGCAGACCCAGATGGGCAGCTCTCCGCGAACCACCAGCCCAAGTACGCCGGTGAACAGCAGCGCACGGTCGCAGATGGGATCCATGACCTTGCCGAGCCACGAGACCGTCTTGGTCATGCGGGCGATCTGACCGTCCATCCAGTCGGTGGAGGCGGCAACGGCGTAGATAACGATGGCGATGACGCGGTTGTTATCCGTCACAAACAGGTACAGAAATACCAGGGTGAGGATCAGGCGCGTAAAGGTGATGAAATTGGAGATCGTAAAGATCTTATTCGACGGGTAATCGGAAGTGCCGATAAGCTCCTTTTTGATCTTCTTTTTGATGCCCACAGGACTCCCCCGCTGGTTAACGACAAAACTTTCGATACTATACCCGTTCCGGCGATGTCTATCCAGCGTAAGCATAGAGAGTCCAGACATGAGGAAGGCGCTTTTGGGCGGCGGTGGATTTCACATTCGTGTACATCAGCCTCCAAACATGCCGAAAAATGTCGGTTTTGGAGGGTGATGTACACGTTTTGATTCGGTGATTACATCGATCGGGAAAGTTGTTGCCTTAAGCAAATTAATCATGATGTGCGGGTCGAGAAGGGTTGGCGCCAAAAGAACCCAACGGCCGTTATGGCTTCGTTAGAAACGCGCCCCACCATGGATGGTGAACCCGAAAGGTAAGGCGCGCGGGCACGGTGACTCGGCCCGCGCTCCCGGAAGAGAAAGGATAAACCCATGGGTTACATGCTCGAGACGCGTGGGCTCACCAAGCGCTTCGGCCGCGGCGACCAGGCGCAGGACGCCGTGGCCGACGTGAGCCTTCATATCCGCGAGGGCGAGGTGTACGGGCTGCTCGGTCCCAACGGCGCCGGCAAGTCGACAACGCTCAAGATGATCTGCGGGATGCTGCGGCCGACGGCCGGGGAGATCCTCTTTGCCGGGCACGCCTGGCGCCGCGAGGACCTCTACGCAATCGGCAGCCTCATCGAGGAGGCGCCGCTCTACCCCAACCTCACCGCGCGCGAGAACCTGCGCGTGCGCACCACGCTGCTGGGCCTTCCCGAGAGCCGCATAGATGAGGTGCTCGCCGCCGTGGACCTCGCGGACACCGGGAAGAAGCGCGCCGGGCGCTTCTCGATGGGCATGCGGCAGCGCCTGGGGCTCGCGCTGGCGCTGATCGCCCGGCCACGCCTGCTCGTGCTCGACGAGCCCACCAACGGCCTCGACCCCATCGGCATCGAGGAGCTGCGCGACCAGATCCGCGGCTTCGCGGCGGCGGGTACGACGGTGATCGTCTCGAGCCACATCCTCTCCGAGGTGCAGCAGATGGCGGACACCATCGGCATCATCTGCGGGGGGCGCCTCGCCTACGAGGATGCGCTTCGTCCCGGGCAGGACCTCGAGGAACTCTTCATGAGCTTCTGCCGGGAAGGGCGACGAGCGCGCGGGGAGGTGGCGGCATGACGGGCGAGAAAGGCGGCCTGCTCGCGGCCCTGCGCGCCGAGGCCCTGAAGTCGCGCCACGCGGCACCGGTTCGCCTGGCCGTGCTCATGGCGCTGCCGATGCCGCTGCTCGGCGCGATGCCCTACCGGGGCGTGCAGATCTTCAGCGCGTGGAACTACTGGTACGCGCTCTTCCTGCCCGTGTCTCTCTCGCTCGTGGTGGCGTGCGTCGCGCGGGCGGACGCTCGCACGCGGATGCGGGGGCTTCTGGGCCTGGGCCTCCCGCTCGGGCGCGCCTGGTGGGCCAAGGCGCTCTGGTGCCTCGCGCTCTGCACGCTCTCGAACCTCGTGGTCTTCGGCATCTACCTCGCGGGATCGGCGTTCTCCTCGGAGGGCCTCACGGCCGCGGGCACGCTCACGATGCTCCTCTGCGCGCTCGCCAACACGGTGACCGCGGCGTGGATGATCCCCGCAGGGCTCTTCCTCACGGCGCGGCTCGGCATGCTCGCGGGCATCTTCTGCCCGCTCGCCGCGCAGCTCGTGGGTGGGTTCGCCTGGTCGCTGATGCCGCTGCCGCAGCTCTTTCCGCCGTCGGCGAGCATGGTCATCCCCACGAGCTTCATTCCCGTGCTGCCGAGCGGCGAGCCGCTCGCGGCGGACATGGCGCTCGGCGGGGCGCTCACGGCGGACGGCGTGCTCACGCTGGCGGGCCTTGCGGTCTGCGCGCTCGCGTTCGCCGCGCTCACGGCGGCGGGCGCGGCCTGGTTCGCGCGCTCCGAGGAGAGGTGATGGCCATGACACGACTCTTCGACCCGACGCCGCGCATGACCCTCCCGCGGGCCCTGCTCTCCGAGGCCCTGCGCCTGGCGCGCTCCCCGCTCGCGGCGGCGCACCTCGTCTGCGGCCTGGCAGCCGGTCTTGCCTGCGGCGAGTACTTCTCCATAGCCCGATGGGACCCGGCGCTGGGCGCGGACGCCTACGCCCAGTTCCTCGGCGCCCTCATGCCGCTCATGTCCGCCATCGTCTGCGGGCTCGCCGTGGACGAGGAGCGCGCTGCCGGGCGCCTCGCCAACCTCACGGCGGTCCCCTCGCGCGGGCGCGCCGTCGCGGCGAAGCTGCTCGCCCTTGCGGCGCTCGGCACGGGCGCGCTGGCCGTGGCGCTCGGCGTGTTCGGGGCCGTGCTCGCCGTCGCCGGGCGCCTACCGCTCGGGCCCGCGCCGCTTGCGGCCGCCTGGGTGGGCATCGTGCTGGGCAGCCTGCCCCTCTATGCGCTGGAGCTCGGCGTGGCCCTGCGCCTCGGCCGCAACGCCGCCATCGGCGCCGGCGCGGCGGGGGTGCTCCTCGCGTTCTTCTCGGTGGGCGGACTTGCGCACGGCCTCATGACCGGCGAGCTCACCGGTGCCCTGGCGATGCCCCTGAGCTGGGTGCCGCTCGCCTGGCCCGCGCGCCTGGGGTCGCTCGGGGTGGAGGCCTTCATCGACGCCGCACGCGCGGCGGCCCCTCTCCTCACGACTGCGCTCGCTGGCCTCGTGCTCACCCTGGCAGCCGCCGCCATCCTTCTCGCCTGGTTCTGCCGCTTTGAGGACGGGAGGGCAGATGCGTAGGAGGCCGCTCGCCTCCGTGCTCGTCCTCCTCTCCGCAGCGCTCGTCCTGGGCGGGAATGCCCTGCTCGACGCCGGCTGGGGGTCGGCGCTGCGCTCGATCGCCGACCGCGTGCTGCCCAACCCTGAGATCGCCATGTGGGCGCCCGCGCCCGAGCCCGGCAGCCACGCGAGCACCTACGCCGACGCTACCGGGGCGGGGGCAAACTACGTCTACCTGGTTGACGCGGCGGACGACAGAGGCAATGTCCGAGAGCTCCAGCTCATCTTATTCGGGCGGGAGTCGGACGGCGAGGGCTGGCTCGAGATCGAGGCGCGCGGCGGCTCGGGCGTGCGCTACCGCGCGTGCGACGCGGCCGAGGCACCCGCGGCTGCGCGCAGGGCTATGGACCGCTGAGCGCGGCGCTAGTACAATTCCGACGAGAGTTTCAGGAGGTCAACATGGCGAGGATACTGGCAGTGGATGATGAAAGGGCGATCCTCGACGCGCTCGCGCGCGTCCTCGGCCGCGACGGCCATGAGGTCGTCAGGGCGGCGGACCCGACGGCGGTCCCGGGGATGGACCTCTCGCGCTTCGACCTCGTGCTCTGCGACGTCATGATGCCGGGGCTCGACGGCTTCGAGCTCGTGCGGCAGATCCGCCCGGACTTCGACGGGCCCATCGTCTTCCTGACCGCGCGCGTGGCCGAGGAGGATGCCGTGGCCGCCTACGGCCTGGGCGCCGACGACTACGTCCGCAAGCCCTTCGGGGCCGCGGAACTGCGCGCCAAGGTCGCGGCCCATCTACGCCGTGAGCGCCGGCCGCGCTCGCACGCCCTCTCCTTCGGGGAGGTGCGGATCGACCTCGGGGCGCGCGGCCTCGCCGTGGGCGACAAGGCCGTGCCGCTCACGCCCACCGAGTACGCCATCTGCGAGTACCTCGCGCGCCACCCCGGGCAGGTCATGAGCCGCGCGCAGATACGCGACGCGGTGCTCGGCTGGGAGAGCGACGCCGACGACGCGGCCATATCCATGCAGGTCAGCCGCGCCCGGAGGAAACTCTCCGAGGCCGGCGCCGATCCGATCGCGACCGTCTGGGGGATGGGGTACAAGTGGCAGCTCTGAGGATCGGGGCGCGTGGTCGCGGGGGCATGCCGCTCTCCTTCGTCATCGCGCGCTACTTCGCCTACGCGTTCGCGGCGGTCGCCACGGCGTGGCTCGCCTCGTTCATGGTGCTCTCTGTGGCGATCAACGCGGGCGTCGTCTACGAGGCAAGCTGGGGGCCTGCCAATGCGCGCGAGGTCGCGGAGGGCCTGGCACGCGATGGCGTCTGCGGGCAGCAGGACGTGCCGACGGCGTACCGCTACCTCATCCTGAACAAGGACGGATACGTGCTGATGACAGACCTCGAGGGCACGCGGCTCGAGGACGCGAAGGAAATGGCCCGTACGGCACTCGCCGCGGATCCAGGCACAGTGGAGATCGAGGGCGGGGGTTCGGGCCTCACCTACGCCGCGTTCCCGCTCAAGGGCGGCGGGGCCTGCGCACTCGTCAGCGAGTACCTGCCGCAATGGGCCTCGCGCGACCTCGCCGGCCTGCTTCCTAACCCGCAGAGCCTCATGCTCGTCGGCGCCACGGCGGGAAGCGCGCTCGCGCTCGCGCTCGTGGCGCGCCGCGCGAGCCGCGTGATCTCGCGCAAGATGGCGCCGCTCGCGGAGGCGGCGGGTCGCGTCGGCGCGGGGGAGCTCGACTTCGCGGTCGGCAGCACCAACGTGCGCGAGGTGAACGACGTCCTCGCCGCGATGGACGCCATGCGGGCCTCCCTCGCCGAGTCGCTCGAGGCCCGCTGGGCCGCGGAGCGGGGGCAGCGCGAGCAGATGGCGTCGCTCGCCCACGACCTCAAGACGCCGCTCACCGTGCTGCGCGCCAACGCCGACTTCGTGGCGGAGGAGCTGGAAGACGAGAATGACGCCGACCTCTCGGCCGCCGCGCGCGACATAGCCGGCGGTGTCGAAAGGCTCGACGGCTACGTGCGCCTGCTCATCGAGGCCTCGCGCGGGTCCGGCGGGGCGGAGAGGGCCCCCATGCGGCCGGCCGAGCTCTGCGAGCAGGTCCTCGCCGAGGCCGCCCAGATCGCCCGGGCGCGAGGCGTGACGCTCGACGCGGCCACGGGCCCCGCTGTCGCGGGCGCGCCCGAGGCCCCGCTCGACCGAACCGCCCTGGCGCGAGCCGCCGCGAACCTCGTGGCCAACGCCGCCGAGCACGCGCGCTCGCGCGTGGCGGTCTCCTGCGACGTCGCGGGCGGACACCTCGTCATCGAGGTGGCCGACGACGGACCGGGCTTCTCTCCCGCCGCCCTCGAACGCGGCTGCGAGCGCCTCTTCACAGACGACTCGTCCCGCTCCTCGCGCGACGGAGGCCGCCACTACGGGCTCGGCCTCCACGTCGCCTCCGAGGCCGCGAGCGCCCACGGGGGCTCCGTCTCGCTCGCCAACAGCCCCTCGGGCGGCGCGGTGGCCACCATCGCGGTCCCCCTGTGCGGGATCTGACGACTTCCTCGATGTCTACCTCGACTGCGATATGTCGCTCGCCGAGGCCGCGACGAGATGGTGTTGCGTCTGCCCCGCTTGGTGCTTCTAGCTCAAATTTGATCTGATGTAAGGCTCGTGCAATCCTGCATGGGCCGTTCTTTTGGCAATTGCTCGACCGATTCGTGGCTTGAAACACAAATTATCGAGTTAAGGAGACATGGGGTCACACAGCGGCTCTCAGAGCGCCCGCCGCACTCCCCCGCCATTACCCTGCGGCGTCCTCGTATAGAGCCCATCCTGCTTGGCGTTTCGTTGCAACAGCCCACTTGTCCACCGATCAAGTGAACTACTGGAATAAATACAGCGACACGCTTGTCCGTTATAGTCGCTATATCTGTGTTAATCGCCGCGATAAATACAGCCTGTACTCGGCTGCATACCAGCTACGCGTATGTAGATTCATATCGCGTTAATAAATCGGCTCAAGCGTGTGCAAAACGCGCAAGTAGCCGCAAAAAGCGAGTATCGCGCAGGTAGATTTTTGACACCCTGTTGCTTACTTAAAATTAAGCAATTGCTTAAAACAAAAAAGGTCAGGCACTAGGTGCCTGACCTGCAAACTTCTGGTCGGGACGACTGGATTCGAACCAGCGACCCCTTGACCCCCAGTCAAGTGCGCTACCAAGCTGCGCCACGTCCCGAAGCTTTTGTTTGTTGCTCTGCTCTCGCTCGCAACAGGGATTATATTAACCCGAAACTTTAGACTTGTGCAAGAACTTTTTTACAAATTTTGAAGCAAGTCCAAAATTGTATCTGCGAGCTGGGGTTTTGTAAGCACAGGAAGTTCCTGCGTCCCTGCCGTGCTCACAATCCAGGCCTTGTTGGTATCGGTTCCAAAGCCCGAATCGGCGCGTGAGACATCGTTGGCGATAATGGCATCGCAACCCTTGCGGTCGAGCTTTCGCTGTGCGTACTCCAGGACGTTATCGGTCTCGGCCGCAAAGCCGATCACGCACCGCTCCCCCTTCTGGCGCGAAAGCTCAGCCAAAATATCGACCGTCTCGACCAGTTTGATGCGATCCAAGCGCTCGTTGGCCTTTTTGAGCTTATGGTCCGCAGGGGATACGGGGGTGTAGTCGGCGACAGCGGCCGCACAAATGGCCACATCGGCCGTCTGAAAGGCGCTGAGCGCTGCCTTCAGCATTTCAGCGGCGGTCTGCACGCGCACGCACTCCACGCCGTGGGGAACGTCGAGCGATGTCGGTCCCAGCACGAGCGTGACGGCGGCACCGCGACGTGCGGCCTCCCCCGCCAGGGCGATACCCATCTTGCCCGAAGAACGGTTGCCAATGAAGCGCACGGGGTCAATCGGCTCATGCGTGGGGCCGGCGGTAATGACGATGCGCTTGCCCGCCAGGTCTTGTTGCACGGGATTGAGCACCTCGCAGACGGCCTCGACGATGTCCTCGGGTTCGCTCATGCGCCCCGTGTCCACGTCGCCGCAGGCAAGGTAGCCACTGCCGGGTCCCACCACGTGGACGCCGCGCTCGCACAGCGTGGCCATATTGGCCTGCGTGGCCGACGCCTTCCACATGCCATTGTTCATGGCCGGCGCGATAACGACGGGCCGCGGTGTCGCAAGCAACGTTGTGGAGATGAGGTCATCGGCGATGCCGTTGGCCATCTTGGCGATGATATTGGCCGTCGCGGGCGCCACGACCACCAAGTCGGGCTCCTGCGCCAGCGAGATATGGTGGATGGGGTCAGACGGGTCGTCGAATAGCCCAACCGCGACCGGCTCATTGGTGAGCGCGCGGAAGGTGAGCGGCCCCACAAACTCAGTGGCATGCTCGCTCATGACGACCTTGACGTGCGCGCCGCGCTTTTGGAGCAGGCGCACGATATTGCACGACTTATAGGCGGCGATCCCGCCGGTAATGCCCAGCAGGATCGTTTTTCCCTCAAGTTGCATTGAATTGTTGGGTGCCGCCATCGTTTAAGCTTCCTTGCTCGGGAGCACCAGCAGGCGGTGGCAGTACGGGCAGTGCGTAATCTCGCTACCGTCGTGGTTGAGGTCACTCATGGACGATGCCTGCAGCGCGGTGTGGCAGACCGTGGGGATGTTGCCCTTGATGGTCTCGACGGCCAGGCCGCGGAACTGCTTGAGCAGACGTTCGTAATCGGTGAGCACGTCGGTCGGCAGCGTGGCGGCAAGCGCGGTGCGCTCCTTGGTGGCGGCATCGATCTGAGCCTGCAGATTGGCAGCCTTGGCGCGGGCAGCCTTGGTATCGGCCTTCACGCCCTCCTCGAACTTGGCGATGATGGCCTGCGCGCGAGCCTCTCGGTCAAGCGCTTCCTTATGGGCGACGACGACGTCCTTGCGGGTGTGCTCGATCTTGTCCAAGCGCTTGGCCAGGGTGGCGAGCTCGTTCTCCAGGTCCTGAACCTCGCGGTAGTCGGAGCCGTCCACGTGGCGCTTCTTGGCGGCCTCGATGGCGTTGTTGGTCTGAATCTCGGTGGTGTTGAGATCGTCGAGCTCAATGTCCAGATCCTTGCGCTGGGCGTAGAGCTTGGTCATCTCGGACTTGAGCTTCACATAGGTCTTGCGCTTGGAAGCGAGCTCCTTGAGCTCCGGCATATTGGCAAGTTCGCTCTTGTTGCGGGCGAGCTCCAAATCGATCTGTTGCAGCTTGAGTAGCGTAGCGCCGGCGCTCATAAGTTCTCTCCTTTTGTCACAGTCCACCATTGGCAAGGGTTCAGTATTTTAATCGCATGACGGGGGTCGACCCCGGCGTCAACTGCAGAGTTCATCAATATATCAACGAACGGCTCCTCGGAGCGGTCGTGGCCGAGCAAGATCACCGGCAGCCCGCGCAAGGCAAGGTCCTGTGCCACGTGGTAGCCTGCCTCGCCCGTCACGATAACATCTGCGCCCGCGGCGATGGCGAGCTCTCCAAAGTCGCCTAAGGAGCCGCCCAAAATGGCGATGGTGCGGCACGGGTGATCTGCCTCGCCCCACACGCGCGGGTCGCTGCCAAACGCCTGGGCGGCGCGGGCGGCAAGGTCGCGCAGGCTGCAGGGGTCGTTGAGGGTCGCAAGGGCGCCCAGACCGGTGAGTTCAGGCTCGTCCGCATGCTCCAGCGAGCTTATGGGCTTTGCGCCTAGCAAATCGCTCAGGCGAACGCGCGCTTCGTGCGAGCGGTCCAGGTTGGTGTGAAGCGAGATGATGCTCACGCCGCAACGAGCTGCCTCGTACAGCGCGGCGCTGCATTGGGGGCGTGTGGAATCCGACGGACAAAACGCCTCGGGCGCCTTGATATAGATGGGATGATGCGTTAGCAGCACGTTGGCGCCGGCCTCCTGGGCGCGGTGCACATTGGCTTCGGTCGCATCGAGTGCGCAGGCAACACCGGTAATCTCCGCGGCAGGGTCGCCGACGGAGAATCCTACATGGTCCCAACTCTCGGCATCGGTCTTGGGATAGCGTGCCAGCAGCGCGCGCTCAAGCTCGGCGACGATCATGCGGCGCCTACGATCGAGAGCAGCGTCTGGGCAAACTCGTCCAGATCGTCCGGATTCACGCGGTCGTCAAAGGAAATGCGTAGTGCGCCCAATGCCTGCTCGCGACCGATGCCCATCGCGCTTAAAACATGGCTCGGGTCCATGCTGCCACTCGAGCATGCCGAGCCTGCCGACACCTCAAAGCCGGCGGCGTCGAGCTTGATGATGAGTTCCTCGGAGTCCATGCCGTCAATGTAGATCGATACCATGCCGGGCAGACGGTCGGCTTGTGCGTAGTCACCCATGGTGGCGTGAATGCGCTGGTGGGCCGTAAGCGTGGCGTAGAGCTTGTCGGAAAGGGCTTGCAGCTTCGCGCGCTCCTGAGCCACATGGGGCGTCAGAGACGAGGCGGCAGCGGCAAAGGCGAGCTGCGTGCGCAGGTCTTGCGTGCCGGCACGACGTCCGGCTTCCTGTCCGCCGCCAAAGATGCGCGGGCGCAGCGGCGTGCGGTTCTTAAGGTAGAGCGCGCCGGATGCCACGGGGCCACCGATCTTGTGCGCGGCAACGGTCATGGCGTCAACTCCCAGCTCGGTGACATCGAGCGGAATATGCAGATACCCCTGGATTGCATCGGTGTGGAACAGGGCGCCAACGGTATGCGTGGCCGCGGCAAGCTCGCGGATGGGCTGCACCACGCCGGTCTCGTTGTTGGCAACCATGATGCTCACGAGCGCCACGTCGTCGCCTAGCAGCTCGACAAGCGTGGCAGGCTCAATGTAGCCCATGCGGCAGGGCTGTACCAGGTCGACGGTAAAGCCGGCGGCACGCAGCAACGGCAGGTTGTCCAGAATCGAATCGTGCTCGATGGCCGAAACGATTACACGATCGCGCTTGCGATCGCGCTGACGAGCGCCCTCGGCAAGACCGAGCAGCGCCAGCTGGTTGGCTTCGGTGCCGCCGTTGGTCAGTACAATCTCGGACGGGCGGACGCGCGTGCCAAAGCTGCGGGCGATCTCGCGACGTGCAACCTCCAGACGCGCGGCAGCCTTGCGGCCGAGCGAATGCAGCGAGTTGGGGTTGACGCCGGCAAGCTCGCTGTCGTCGTACTCGCGCTGCGCAAGGAGCGCCTCGGCGCGCATGGGCGTCGAGGCGGCATAGTCAAGATTCACGGGTATGCGGTTTTGACCTGCGGTCATAAGGGTTTATGCCTCCTGTGCGGCCTCGTTGCCCAACTTCTGCAGCAGTGCAACCTCGGCGGCGGGATCTTCGGACTTAAATACGGCAGAACCGGCCACGAGCACGTTGGCGCCGGCCTTGACGACCTCGACAATGTTCTTGGAAGAAATGCCACCGTCGACCTCGATGAGGGGCGAAACGCCGTGACGCTCGCACATGGCCCTGAGCTCGTGGAGCTTAGCGATGGTGCCCGGGATAAAGCTCTGACCGCCAAAGCCCGGGTTCACGCTCATGAGCAGCACCATATCGACGACGTCGATGATGCTCTCGAGCACGCACACAGGGGTGGCGGGGTTGAGCACCACGCCGGCCTTAACGCCGCGCTGCTGCAGATGGGTGAGCGTGCGGTGCAGGTGCGTGGAGGCCTCGTAGTGTACGGTGATCATATCGGCACCGGCGTCGGCGTACCAATCGACCGTCTCGTCGGGGTTCGACACCATCAGGTGCGCATCGACCGGGACGTTGGTGGAACGCTTGACGGCCTTGAGGATGTCAACGCCAAAGGTGAGGTTGCCGGTAAAGTGACCGTCCATAACGTCGAAGTGCACGTAGTCGGCGCCGGCGATCTTGTCGAGTTCGCCCTTGAGGTTGGCCATGTCGGCCGAAAGGACGGACGGAGCGATTTTGATGGAACCCATGGTAGAAGCCTTTCTGCGCTAGTCGGTGAGTCCGTAGAACTCTTGAGAAGGGACGCGATCGGTAAGAATCTCGAGCGCCCTATCCAAAGTAACACCGTTGTAGAGCGTTTGCTCCACGGCAAAGGTGAGCGGAATGTCTACGCCCAGTGAACGGGCGAGCTCGCTGACGCTGCGGGCCGCGACGGCGCCCTCGACCACCATATGCGTACGTGCCTGGTACTCGTCGAGCGACACGCCGTGGGCAAACTCGTAGCCAAAGGTGCGGTTGCGCGAATGCTCCGAGGTGCAGGTGGCAATGAGGTCGCCCATGCCGGCGAGTCCCATGCAAGTTATGGCCTGCCCGCCGCGGGCGTGCACCAGGCGGCTGATCTCTGCCAGGCCGCGCGTCATGATAAGGGCAAGCGTGTTGTCGCCGGCACCGGTGCCGGCGGAGATGCCGCACACGATGGCGATGACATTTTTCATGGCGCCGCAAACCTCGACGCCGGTCATGTCCTGCGACAGGTAGATGCGGAAGGCCGTGGATAGGAGCAGGTCCTTAAAGGTCTCCCCTATCTGCGGGTCTTTGCTGGCGATGACGGCGGCAGAAAGTCCGCCGCGGCAGATCTCCTCGGCATGGTTGGGGCCCGAGAGGGCAGCCACGCGCCGCTCGTTGCCGATTTCGCTGGCAATGACCTCGCTCATAAGCAAGCCGGACTCGGGCTCGATGCCCTTGGTGAGGCACAGAACCGGCATCTCGTCCGCGATGAACGGCGCCGCCTGGTGGCAGACGTCGCGCAGGTGCGTCGAGGGCACGGCAAAGATGATGGCATCGGCGTCGTTGAGCGCCTGCGCCAGGTCCGTCGTGGCGACGACGTTACCGGGCAGCTCATATCCCACCAGATACCGGGGGTTACGGTGCTCGCCATTGATGCCGGCGGCCGTCTGCTCACTATGAGCCCACATGGTCACGCGCTCGACTCGCGCGGCGGCAAGGCCGGCGACGGCGGTTCCCCAGGAGCCGGAGCCAATCAGCGCAACATTCATTGCTCTCTCCTACTTATCGTCGGGCTCGGTGACGCGCTTGGTAAACGAGAGCTTGGACTCCTTACCGCACATGAGCTTTTTGATGTTCGCGCGATGGGCCCACACCACGGTGATGCCGATCATCGCCATGCAAAACTTAAGGCCCAGGCTGCTGTACGGAAAGACCGCGCAGGCGGCGATGGGAAGGCCGATGGCCGCGGCAAGCGAGCCCACCGACACAAACTTGGTGATGGCAACGGCCACGATAAACATGCCCAGCAGCGATAGTCCGATGGGCCAGTACCAGGCGAGGATGACACCCAAGCCCACGGCGATACCCTTGCCGCCATGGAAGTTAAGGTAGGGCGAGAAGATATGGCCCCACACCGCTGCCAGGCAAATGACGCCGAGCATCCAATCGCCGGGGGCTCCGGGCGCCATGATGCTTACGGGGAAGCCATAGCCCAAGTCGGCAATGAGCGGACGCGCGATAAGGACGCAGATGGCGCCCTTAAGGCAGTCGAGCAACAACGTGAGCGCGGCCACCTTAGGGCCGGCCACGCGCAGCGCATTGGTTGTGCCGATGTTGCCGGAACCCGCCTTGCGAATGTCGGTGTGGTTGAACACGCGGCCCAGGATCAGGCCAAACGGAATCGCTCCGATAAAGAACGAGACCACGGCGCAGATGGCGGTCAGCAGAATCGGATTATGCATCCTTTTGTTCCTTCTTCCTAAAGAAGAGTCGAATGGGCGTGCCGGCAAAATCGAAGGTCGAGCGCATGCGGTTCTCCACGTAGCGCTGGTAGGTGTCGTTGACCAGATCGCTGTGGTTGACGAAGAACGTGAACGTCGGCGGATTGACGCCCGTCTGAGTCACGTAGTGCATGCGCAGGCGGCGCTTGCCGTCCACCACGGTGTGGCCGAACTCACGTAGGTCGGTGAGGAACGTGTTGAGGCGCGAGGTGCTGATCTTTTGCGAACGCGTCTTCTCGGCTGCGTCGACCAACGCCCAGATCTTCTCGACGCTGCGGCCAGTGAGGGCAGAGATGCGCAGGTACTGGGCCCAGGGAGCCATGACGCCCAGACGGCGGTCGATGGTCTCCATGCAGGCCTCGCGCTTGCGGTCGTCGTCGAGCAGGTCCCACTTGTTGAGCAGCACAACGATGGCACAGCCGCGCTCGATGGCAAGACCCATGACCTTCTGGTCCTGTTCGGTAACGCCCACGGAGGCGTCGACGACGAGCAGCGCCACGTCGGCGCGGTCGATGGCGCGCAGGCCGCGGACCATCGAGTAGTACTCGATATTCTCGTACACGGTGCTCTTCTTGCGGATGCCCGCGGTGTCGACCATGCGGTAGTGCTTGCCGTTGCGCTCCACGACGGTGTCGATGGCGTCGCGCGTCGTGCCGGCAATGTTGGACACGATAGAGCGGTCGGCGCCTAGGATGCGGTTGAACAGCGAGGACTTGCCGGCGTTGGGGCGGCCGATGATGGCCACGTTCAGCGCATCGGGGAACTCGTCGGCGACCTCGTCCTCTTCCTCCGGAAGCAGGGCCACGATATCGTCGAGCAGGTCGCCCGTGCCATGACCATGCAGGGCCGAGAGCGGCGTGGGCTCACCGATGCCGAGCGAATAGAACTCCCAGATGCTGTCGTTCTCGCGATCGGGGTTGTCGAGCTTGTTTACCAGCAGAAAGACCGGCTTGTCGCAGCGCTTGAGCATGCGAGCGACCGACTCGTCCTCCTCGGTGACGCCGGTGCGGCCGTCGACCACAAACAGGATGACGGCGGCTTCCTCGGCGGCGGCGAGTGCCTGGTCGCGGATGGACGTGGCAAAGACATCGTCGCTCTTGAGTGGCTCGATACCGCCCGTGTCGACGATGGTGAACTCACGACCGTTCCAATCGGCCGTGTGATACGAGCGGTCGCGCGTGACGCCGCGGGACTCGTGGACGATGGCGTCCGAGGTCTGGGCCAGGCGGTTAACGAGCGTGGACTTGCCCACGTTGGGGCGTCCGACGACGGCGACGATAGGTTTCATCTGCTCTCCTTTAATGGGTAGGGTCAGTGGAATTAGTAGAGTCGGCAGGCACAATGCCAAGGATGTGCTCCAGGGTATCGAGCAGCTCATGCGGCATGGTCGATACCACATGAACCTCGGCGCCGCGACTGGTAAGGCTTGCGAGTAAATCGTCACGATGATACTCGTCAAGCGTCATGCCGTCAGCGTTGAACATGAGCTTAGGCACAAAGAGCATAACCCCCGACAGGTCTTGGGGCAGCTGCTCCAGAATGTCGCACGCGACGATGAGGCCGGTCACGTCCACGTTGCCGCCAAAGTAGCGGTTCTTGATGGCCGTGACGGTGCCGTCGAGACCATGCGGCGACTCCACAAAGCGTGCCACGGTGTCGCGCGCGCTGGCGCCCGAAAGGCACAGCAGGTGCTGGCTGCGTGCGGCGATGGCCTCGCGGACGCGGGCCAGTCGCTCGGTATCGGCGGCAAGCACGTCGTCGGTCTCGTCTAGATACGAGCGGATCATGCCGATGCCGTCGTAGTACTGCGGGTAACCGTCGTAAAAGTCCGCCTCGGGAGGATCGATGCCGGCGTCCAGATAGAACTCGTCGCTCATCTGGAAGGTGTGGCGGCCAAAGCGCTCGAAGGCACGGTCCTGGTAGGGACGGATCATGGCAATGGTCTCGCGCGCTAGCTCGGGCTTGTCGCTGTAGGACCAGCTAAAACGGTTCTGATGCTTGGTAAAGCCGAGCGGCACGATGCCCAGGCTTGTGATTTGCTCGTGCTCCTCGCAAAAGCGCAGGGTCTTTTCCAGCTCCTCGCCGTCGTTCATGCCGGGGCACAACACGATCTGCGCGTGAATCTCGATGCCGGCGGCCATGATGGTCTCGAGTACGTCCATGCCTCGCTGGGCGTTACGGCCCATCATACGACGGCGGACGTCGGGGCTCACAGCGTGGACCGACACGTTCATGGGACTCATGTTGCGCTGGATGACGTTTTGCACGTCCTCGTCGGTGAGGTTCGTAAGCGTGACAAAGTTGCCTTGCAAAAAGCTTAGGCGATAGTCGTCGTCGCGAATATAGAGCGTGGAGCGGCCGCCCTTGGGGAGCATGGTCATAAAGCAGAACACGCAGGCGTTGACGCAGGTACGCATGCCGTCGAAGATGGGGCCATCGAACTCCAAACCCCAATCCTCGCCGGGAAAGCGGTCGAGCTCGACGGGGGTGACGGTGCCGTCGCGCGGGTCGAAAACCTCGAGGTCGACGGTATCATCGTCGGCCTCCCAGAGCCACACGATCATATCGGTAAGCTGCTCGCCGTTGACCGTAAGTACGCGCATGCCCGGCTCGATACCCACATCCCACGCGGGCGATTCGGGACGCACGTTCTTTACGAGCGCGCCCTCACCCGGCTCGGGGTCGCGGCTGCGCCCGTAATCGGCCACCTCGGCGGCGTATGCGGGTACGGTCTGGTCCATGATTAGCGGCAAAGCTCCTTGATGCGCGTTACGGCGCGCTCGATGTGTTCTTGCGGGGTTGAGGCTCCGGCGGTGATGCCGATGTGGTGAGCGTCGGTAAACCACGCGGCCAGAAGCTCGGAAGCTTCCTCGATGTGATGCGTGTGCTCGCAGGCGTCTGCGCAAATCTGAGCCAGGCGGCGCGTGTTGCCCGAGTTCTTGCCACCCACGACGACCATGCAATCACAGCGTTTGGCAAGTGATGCGGCTGCCTGCTGGCGCTCGCTCGTGGCGGCGCAGATGGTGTTGATCACGCGCAGCTCCTGCACGCGCGGGGTGATGGCAGCCACGACCTCGGCGAGGTTCTGCGCGGTCTGGGTGGTCTGCACAACCAGGCCCACCTTGCCCTTGAGCGACAAGGCGTTGGCGTCGGCGGCACAGCTCACGACCTGCGCGTCATCGCCGGCGTGACCCAGAATGCCCTCGACCTCGGGATGGCCCGGCTCGCCCACGACGAGTACGCGGTAGCCCTCGCGCACCAGCCGCTCGGCGGCCACGTGGACCTTCTTGACGTAAGGGCAGGTGGCGTCGACGACGTTAAGGCTACGCTTGCGGGCAGCATCGATGACCTGCGGCACCACGCCGTGGGCGCGGATGATTACGGTGCCCGACGCTGCGTCGTCCAGGGTTTCTGCTAGACCGACGCCTGCCTCGGCGAGCTCGCGTACCACGATGGGGTTATGGATAAGCGGGCCTAGGGTATGGACCGTAGCGGTCTCCCCCGCCTGCGGGGCGGCCGCCAGGGCCATATCGAGCGCGCGCTGTACGCCGTAGCAGGTGCCGGCGTGAGCTGCAATCTCGATGGTGGGCGCGCCGTCCTGGTCGGACGCAGTCGCGGCGGTGTTCGTCACGTTCTCGCTCATGGCTAGAACCTGCCCGGATGCTCGGCGCACAGTTCGTCGCGCATGGCGTATACGCGGCTCATGGCCTCGGACTCAAACCAAGCCAAGCGCTCCTTGCGCTTGAGCTCGGCCGGTGCATCGGAAAGCGAGACGGCCTTGCCGGCACGAATCCAGCACTTCTTGGGACGCATGAGCCTTTTGCCCGCGGGCGTGATGTCGGACCAGCCGCAGATGGCGAGCGGGTTGACGGGCGCCTTGCCCATCTGAGCGATGAGCGCAAAGCCGCCGTGGACCTCGGGCTTGATCTCGCGCGAGCGGATGCGCGTGCCCTCGGGGAAGATCAGGACGTCCTCGCCGCGCAGCAGCGCATGCTGGGCGGCGCGCAGGCACTTCATATCGGCAGTGCCGCGCTCCACGGGGATGCCGCCAACGCGGCTAAAAGCCCAGCGCACAATCTTGCTCTTGGCGAACTCGGACTTAAAGATGGGGCGAATGCGGCGGCCGCCAAAGAATAGCGCCGTCTCCACGGCCAAGAGCTCAGCCATCGAGGTGTGGTTGCAGATGACCACGCTGCCGCGGCCTTCCTGGCGCTCAAACAGCAGGTCAGCGTCCTCGACCTTCCAACGCCACATGAGTTTGGAGAAGGCCCAAAGGATGGCCATGACCACGACGACGGTGCCGCGGATGAGCGCCGGGAACTCGTCATAAGGAGCGTTGTAATAATCCTCGGGCGTCTGTTTAAACAGGCGCATGGGCTACCTCCTTTGGTTGATGAGGTCCTCGATAATGCGGACGACCTCATCGATGGTGTGGGCGGTGGAGTCGACGTGCACGGCGTCCTCGGCGGGCACGAGCGGGGCGACCTCGCGACTACTGTCGAGCTTGTCGCGCTGCTTGAGGGCGTCGAGGGTCTCGTCGACTTCGGTCTCGAGTTGCGCGGGCGTGAGCGGCTGGACGTCGTTTTGGTGGCGCTGCAGCACGCGGCGGCGGGCGCGCTCGCGCGGATCGGCAGTCAGGAAGACCTTGACCTGCGCGTTGGGGAACACGACGGTTCCGATGTCGCGACCCTCGGCCACGATATCGCGGTCCTCGGCGGCGCGGCGCTGGTGAATGAGCATGGCGGCGCGCACGCCCGGGTAGGCCGAGACCTTGGATACGTTGGCGTCGACCTGCGGGGTACGAATGGCGGCCGAAGCGTCCTGGCCGTCAATAGTCAGGCGCGTATCCTCGCCGGGGCCGTTGGTAAAGCGAATCTCGATCTGCTCGGCGAGGGCGTCGATGGCCGCCTCGTCGTCCAGATCGATGCCGCGGTCGAGCGCGGCGAAGGTGACGGCGCGATACATGGCGCCCGTGTCGAGCTTGTTAAAGCCCAGCTGGCGGGCGATCTCCTTGGCGATGGTGGACTTGCCGGAACCGGCGGGGCCGTCGATAGCGACGATCATGCAGTGCTTCCTTTCGATGGTTGACGTGCTGGTATGGTTCGCGGGCGCTGGGGCGCGGCGGGTTGCCTAGCCTGTGTAGCGCTCGCGGTAGGTGTTGCGCTTGGGTGCGGAGCCGTGGCTGCCGTGGTGACGCGTGCGGGTGGCGGTAGTGTCCCGAGACGCGTGGCCGTCGCGCTTGGCGCCGGCCTGCTTGGGCGGGATGCCGCCGGACTTGAGGATCTGCACCTCGCGGTCGGTGAGCTCGCGCCACGACCCCTTGGCCACGTCCTTGAGTTCCAGGCCGGCAAAGTTGCAGCGATGCAGGCGAATCACCGGGTGGTGGATCTTGCCCAGCATGCGCTTGACCTGGTTCTTGCGCCCCTCGCGGATAATGACCTCCACGGCGGTGGTACCGGGCTTTACGCCTTGCGGAGCCACAGCCTCTGCCTCGCGCGCGGTGATGACGCGACAGATCGCCGGCTGGCACAGACCGTCGTCGAGCTCAATTCCACTGCGGAGCGGGTCTAGATCGCGGTCGGTCAGCTGCCCGTCCACGAGTGCCTGGTAGGTCTTGTAGACGTGTTTGCTCGGGTGCAGCAGATCCTGTGACAGGTCGCCATCGGTGGTAAAGAGCAAGAGGCCCGTGGTGTCGCGGTCCAGACGACCCACCGGAAAGAGTCCCGGAAAGCGGTCGCGGGGGACCAGGTCGGCCACGCAAGGGCGCTCCTGCGGGTCACTCATGGTGGTGAGGTAGCCAGTTGGCTTGTAGAGCATCAGGTATACGGCGCCCTGGTTGAGCTTGACGGGCATGCCGTCGACCTCGATATGGTCGCGGTCGACGTCGACCTTGGTGCCCAGCTCGGTCGCGACTTCGCCGTTGACGGTCACGCGGCCGGCGGTCATCAGGTCCTCCGAGCCGCGGCGGCTCGCCACGCCCGCGCGCGCCAAAAAGCGCTGCAGGCGCATGGTGTGCGGATAGACGGGCTGGGCGTCGGTGGCGGGCACTGCGCTGCCCATGGCACGCGTCTCCCCTACTTCGTTAGTCCTCGTCATGTAAATCCTCCGAGGTCTCGCCGACGACCAGGGATTCCAAGTCCTCGACTGCCTCAACATCTTCAACATCGGTATCGAGCAGTTCGCGCTCTTCGTCCAGGTCCTCGGCCTGCTCCTCGAGCGTGGACTGAATGCTGCGGCCGCTCAGGCGCTCGCGGATAAACTGGCGCGATTGCTCGTCGGGGGCAAACTGCTCCAGATCGGGCAGGTCGCGGGTGGAGCGTAGACCAAACTTTTCCAAGAAGGCGTTGGTCGTGCCATAGATGATCGCCTGACCGCGCTGGGGGTCGCGGCCGAGCTCGCGCACCAGACCCTTGTCCACGAGCGACGCGATGACGCCGTCGGAATTGACGCCGCGTATGCCTTTGACCACCTCGCGCGTCACGGGCTGGTGGTATGCGATGACGGCCAGGGTTTCAAGCGCCGCCTGCGACAGCTTTTGCGTGTCCCAGCTCAACACATAGGCCTCGACCACATCGTGGTAGGCGGGATGCGTAAACAGGCGCCAGCCGCCGGCGACCTCGCGCAGCTGAAAGCCGCGGTTGGCTTCCTCGTACTCAACCTTGAGCTCGGCGAGCAGCGATGCGCATTCGCCAGGGGCGATATCTAGCGCACCTGCCAGCGCAGGCGCGCTCACCGGGTCGCTCGACACCAGCAGCAGCGCCTCGAGGGCGCCTTTGAGGCTGTTTACCTCCAGCGTGGAAAGGGTTGACATGGTTGCGGCTCCTATTCGGTGAGCTCGGGGCCCTCGCCGGGCACGTATGCCTCGGCGCCCTCGACGCGGTTGATTTGAATGGTTCCAAAGATCTCGTCCTGGCTCAGCGTGAGCGAGCCGCGCTTGGCGAGCTCGAGCATGGCCAGGAAGGTGACGACGAGCTGCTCGGTGGTGGCGTCGCCGTCCAACAGCTCGCGGAAGGTGCAAGTTTGGTGCGCCATGGTAAAGCGGTCGACCGAGGCTACGGTCAGATCGAGCGGCACGCGATGCGGCGCCACGTGCTCGGCCTCCAGCAGGAAGGTCTGGCGCTTGCCGTCCAGGTCGGCACAGATGACGGCGAGGCCGCGCAGGGTGATGCCGGCCAGGTAGTCGGGCATGAGCCCCAGGAACTCGGGGTCGGGGCCGGCCACACGCGGGTGCATGCGGCTTTCGGCCTGCATGCGGGCACCGAGGGCCGCAGCCGCGCCTTTAAACTGCTTGTAGGCGATCAGGCGCTGGATCAGGACCTCGCGTAGGGCGTCCCCGTCGAGCGCGCTAAGTTCTTCGAGGTCATCGTCGATCTCGTCATCGTCATCGGCTTTGCGCGGGGCCTCTTGCGGCACCAACGAGGCGGCCTTGATGTCCAAAAGGGTTGCTGCGACCAGCAAAAAATCGCTCGCCACGTCCAGGTCCAGCGCCTCGATGCGCTCGGCCTCGGCAAGGTACTGCTCGGCCACCTCGCTGATCGAGATGGCGCCGATATCGACTTTTTGGCGGGTAACCAGCTGCAGCAGCAGGTCGAACGGTCCGCTGTAGACCTGCGTCGACACGCGATACGACATCTTCGACCTCCTTTGACGGCGCCTTCGCGGCGCGGTTTGGGTGCATGTTGCGACCGATTTGCACGGTCGATTTGTAAGTTTACCCTAGATACCGGCGATTGCGAAGGTGAGCAGCTGCTCTGCCAGCGGATACACGGTAACGTCGAAATACCGGCCGATCACGTCGATGCCGGTCCACATGGGCAGCAGGTACAACACCAAGATGAGGATGGGCATGGCGTATTGCTGCAGGCGGTAGTAGCTGGCGAGCGCCTTGCCTTTGAGGAACGGCACGATGATCGACGAGCCGTCGAGCGGCGGGATCGGGATGAGATTGAAGAACGCGAGTGACAGGTTGACCACGATGAACGTGGCGCCGAAGTTCATGATCTGTGACGCCACGGCAAAGGACATGCTGGTGTAGAGGTTGCCGTACGCTGCGTGCATGAGGGCGGCCGCGAGGCACGCGAGTGCGATGTTCGACGCGGGGCCGGCTGCGCTCACCAGGACCTCGTCGCGCTTGGGGTGTTTGAGGTTGTTGAGGTAGACGGGTACGGGTTTGGCGAAGGCGAACACCGGGCCGCCGGCGGCAAGCATGAGCAGCGGCAGGATGATGGTGCCAAACGGGTCGATATGGTTGAGCGGGTTGAGTGAGACGCGTCCGCGCGAACGGGCCGTCTTATCGCCGAGTGCCCAGGCCGCGGCGGCGTGCGCGCTCTCGTGGATCACGATGCCCACGATGACGGCGACGGCGCTGGCGAGTAGGTTCATGAGGTAGCTGCTGGACATGGCGCCCCACTAGCGGACGCGGCGCGAGGCGCGCGTGAGCAGATAGTCGATCGCAAACAGGATCACGGCGACGATGGCGTAATCCAGGCGGAACACGCCGCCAAAAGGCGACGTGATGACGCCGTAGCCGGCGATGGCGCTCGGCAGCGCTCGCGAAAGCTCAACGACAAAGCCCACGATCTGCAGCTTGGCGGTGAGGCCGCTAAAGCACAGCAGCACGGTCATCGCGCTCATAAAGATGCCGCAGATGCGGCACGCGATGGCGATGATGCTCATCGCCACGGCAGCGGCCTTACGAGAGTTCACGCGCGGTCTCCTCTTCGATCTGGGTGGAAAGCTCCAGCCATTCGTCCTCGAGCTTGGGCAGCTCTTGCTTAAGGCCGTTATATTCCCCCAGCGCGGCGTTGAACTTGTCTTGATCGGCATAAAGCTCTTCGCTTGCCATCAATTCCATAAGCTCGTCATAGCGGGCGCGCTTTTTGTCCAGCTCTGTCTCGATCTTTTTGAGCTGGTTACGCACGCCCTTGAGCTTTTTGTTGAGCGCAGCGCGGGCTTGGGCCTCGGCGCGTTTTTGCTCCTTGGTCTTTTTGCCCTCGGCAGGCTTGGGAGCCGGGGCGGGACTGTTGGCTTGGGCGGCGTTGGCGGGCTTGGCCGTGGCAGGCGCGCTCTCCGTGGACGCCTCAGCGGCGGCGCGGGCTGCAAGGTCCTCGCGCTTGTAGAGGTAGTAGTCGTAGTCGCCGTCGTAGACCGTGACTTGGCCGTCGCGGATGTCGATGACGCGGTTGGCCACGGCGCGTACCAGGTGCTCGTCGTGACTGATTAGCACGATGGTGCCGGGGAAGTTTTGCAGGGCGTTCTCGAGCATGTCCACCGAGTCGATGTCCAGGTGGTTGGTGGGCTCGTCCAGGCACAGGAGCGCCTCGGGGGCCACGAGCATCTTCGCCAGGGCCAGACGCGCCTTTTCGCCTCCGGAGAGGACGCGTACCTGCTTTTCGATGGAATCGTTGTCGCTAAACAGGAAGGCGCCTAGCAAGCTGCGCTGCTGCGGCACGGTCCACTTTGGCGTGACGGTGTCGATCTCTTGCAGGACGGTGTTGGACTCGGTCATGCCCTCGAGCGCGTGCTGGGAGTAATAGGCCACGCCCACGTTGGTGCCCAGATCGCGGGTGCCGGTGGTGGGCGGCTCCAGGCCGGCGAGGATCTTCATGAGGGTGGACTTGCCGGCGCCGTTGGGGCCGACGAGTGCCACGTGCTCGCCGCGGTAGAGCTTGAGGTCGATGTCGCTGTAGATGTGTTTGTTGCCGTAGGACTTGGAGACGCCCTCCAGGCCCACGACCATATCGCCGGAGCGCGGCGGGTCGGGGAACTTAAAGTCGATGTGCTTGTGGCCCTCGGGCAGGATGACGAGCTCCTTTTTGATCTGCTCGATCTTGCGGATGCGCTCCTGCGCCTGGGCGGCCTTGGTGGGCTTATAGCGGAACTTGTCTACGAAGACCTGCATGTGGGCGATGTCGCGCTCCTGGGCGGCACGCTTTGCGCGCATCTGCTCCAGGTTGTCCTCGCGCTGCTTGAGGTAGCTGCTGTAGTTGCCGGTGTAGGTGGTTACGCGGCGGTTCTCGAGCGCGGCGACGTGGTCGACGCAGGCGTCCATAAACGCGCGGTCGTGGCTGACGATGAGCACAGCGCCGTCATAGTTGGCGATAAAGCCGCGCAGCCACTGGACGCTCTCGAGGTCCAGGTGGTTGGTGGGCTCGTCCAGAAGCAGCAGGTCGGGGTGACGCAGGAAGAGCTTGGCAAGCGCGATGCGCATCTGCCAGCCGCCCGAGAACTCGGAGCACGGGCGCTCAAAGTCGGTGACCTTAAAGCCCAGGCCGGACAGGATCTTGCGGGCGTTGCTCTCGAGTTCGTAGCCGCCCAGGTGCTCAAAGCGGTCCTGGACCTGGCCGTACTCGTTAAGGAGTGCGTCGACGTCCTTGCCCTGCTCGGAGAGCTCGGTGATCTGGGCCTGCAGCTCGTTAGCGCGCTCGCCCATGCGGCGGATTTCCTTGGCGGCGGCCATGACCTCGGCAAGGATGGTGGTGTCCTTGTGCTCCAGATTAGTTTCCTGCTCTAGGTAGCCCACCTGGCAGTCCTTGGCGTACTGGACCTGGCCGGCGTCGGGGCTGTCGATGCCCATGATGATTTTGAGCATGGTGGTTTTGCCGGCGCCGTTGGGCCCAACGAGCGCAAAGCGCTCGCCGGGGTTGATCTGGAAGGACGCGCCGCTAAAGAGGACGCGCGCGCCGAAGCTTTTTTCGATCTTGTCGACCAGGAGGATCATGGTGCCGCCTTTGACCTTGTGTGCCTATATGAAAAAAGGCCCCAACTTGCGTTGGAGCCTCATTCAATGCTCGGGTGGAGACGAGGGGGATCGAACCCCTGACCTCTTGACTGCCAGTCAAGCGCTCTCCCAGCTGAGCTACGCCCCCGTGCGAAGAAGTACTATACGGGAACTCGGACCACGATGCAAGGACATTTTTGGAAAAATTTTCGCGAGTGTCGGCGCGCACGGGACCGCGCCAGCCCGCGGGGCGCCTGGCCCCCCGCACAGCCCGTACGCCGGCCGACTTGGCGCGTGGAACACGACGCGCCCCGTTCAACAGGGTTTTCCGTGCGCCGCCAGTCCCATTATCGGGTCCGATTGCGAAGCGCCCCTCCCCAGCGCCTCAGAACCATGCCGGTTTACTACGATAAATCAGGAATGTCCAACCACGCACGCCTTTTCGTGCAACCGGCAGGCTACCTACCTGCGGTTTTGCAAACGGAGAACACACGGTGCTCGGGGGTCGCCGATTCGTCGTAGTAAACCGGCATGGTTTTGAAATGGCATCAGGTTGATTTCACGCAAAAGTGTGTTGGAGCCCTGAATTAAAGGCCTTAAATTTTTTAGATCGCGTCTTTTCTGCGACGCGCCTAGAATTGCTGTTGATTAGCATCGGGCTTGATCTTGCGTTGTGCGACTTGCTCGTGCATGGTAGTATTTCACGTCGTGAAGCGAAGAAATTAGGTCTGAGTTGCCTTTGTTAGAATTGCATTCACTGTTCATAAGGGCTCTTGGCGCAACGGTTAGCGCAGGGGACTCATAATCCCTGGGTTCTGGGTTCGAATCCCGGAGGGCCCACCAGAGAGTTTTAAGGCCGGGCGTTACGCCTGGCCTCTTTGTTATTGGTGCTGCGGACTAGCTTTGCCATCCACAGACGTAAAGTTATTAACATTCATATTCATGATTAACAATGGATATGTAGCCAAGATGCTGCCCAGCCAACAGATGTGTAAATCGATTAATATGAAAAAAGGCCCCAACTTGCGTTGGAGCCTCATTCAATGCTCGGGTGGAGACGAGGGGGATCGAACCCCTGACCTATTGACTGCCAGTCAAGCGCTCTCCCAGCTGAGCTACGCCCCCGTTCGAAGAAGTACTATACGGGAACTCGGACCACGATGCAAGGACAATTTTGGAAAAGATTTTACGGTGCGTGGAACGGCGCGGGGCCGAAGGGACACACGATGCCCGAAATAGCCCGCGGGGCGCGCCCCAGGTGCCGCCGGCCAGAACAAAGCAATCCGCGGTGCTTCCGCGGGAGGGTTTCGTCTGAGCCCCTCTCCGCGCCTTCGGGTCAATTTACTGAACCGTGCGCAGCTCGCGCCAGCTGGTCGCTTCATAAACGGACCGGTTTACTACGACGATTCCCGGATTTCCGACCACACGCCTACATTCGCAAAACGGGCAGGCATTCTACCTGCGGTTTTACGAGCGACGAATTCGGTGTGCTCAGCTACCCCCAATCCAACGTAGTAAACCGGCGTGGTTTTAAAATGGCACTTAATTACTGCAGCATATAAAGTAGTAATAATGCTCACTTGAACATTAATACTTACCAATACCAAGCCAATTGCACAGAACGTTGGCTCGCAATCTGGTCTCAGCGCATCTCATCGCCTCGGTTTTTGGTTTGTAGCGCAACTCCAATCGCTCACACACACTGTGAATGATGGCATCAAGCTGATCGTGATCATTGAGCATGTCATGGGTTACAAGAAATACGTCGTATCCCATGCTTTGTAATGCTGTCATTCGTGCGGCATCGTGGTCCAGCACGGCGCCTGAACCATGGATAACCTCTCCCTGAAGTTCGATAATCACAGCTTTCATTATTATTGGGTTTACGATGACGATATCGCCGTAACAGATTTTCTGACCTGCGATTTTTCGAGCTGAATTCGACAGCGGTGTTAAGTCGTTGACGTATATGTTTTTAAACTCCGCTCCGCCAGTACGCCTCGGAAGACTTAGCAACATGATTCCAGCAACTTCTAGCGGGGATGCCGCAATACCCATTACCTGCCGTGCGGCTTCGTAGAATTGTTTTCCCCACATCTCGCCCTTAACCTTCGCTGCAAATTTGTGCAGTTCTTCTATTTCAATAAGAGGCTTTCTCATCCAGAGCGATGTGCCTTTTCCGTTTGCTTTATTTCCGGATCCGTCATTCTGCTGCCCACTTTGATCATTCTCGCTGTCCTTCTGGCTCGCCCGAGCATAGACTCGCTTCCATGGGGCCTCGTCTTGGGTTTCATCTAGTTCAAAAAGACTTTCTGTGGTGTACTGCTCTTCTTCTGATTTTGCTTGCTCAAGTGCCATGTCGACCGCGGGCGATGGTTTAAAAACCGAAAACCATCCGCAGAGCTCGTACATGGCCAGAACCAGGTCGCATGAAGAAACGCTTCGAGTCATGGTGAATAGCGTATGAAGAGGGTCTGTGACGCTAAAGCCCATGCCCGTGTCGATCGAGACCTTCTCTGTATAGGCGCTGTTCCATCGGATGGTCCGTCTTGTCTCGGAATGTAGGTTGCTTCGAGTTGATGCTGCTGTGATGACTGGGGTCTTGAGGACGTCGGTTACGAAAGGGGCTTGGGATAGAGCTCGCCAGCCTTCTTCGGAGTTGGGTAGGCGCGGGTAGAGGTCGCGCACCTGCGGTGGGCAGCGCCAATAGCGGAATGCGGTGTTTGCGCAGACGATTTCGTCCATTTGCGCCTCCCCTGGTATCGGCCGTAGACCGTGCGGTTGTGGTCGTGGACGATTATCTACCGGGGCATCATGCGGGTAAGTACCGGAAGCTGACCAAACGCTGACCAAAAGCTTGACGCAATCCGTTGAAAAGCCGCCATAGGCATGAACGCGCTGGTACAAGCTGTGAGCCAGCGGTCTCTGTCTCCACAATTGCACATAGATTACGCAGGGAATTCAATGAATGAACGCAGACGCATTTTGCAAAACGCGCAATGACGACACCTAAGGTGAACTGCGTAACATATAACGCCTTAGGTAACTTCGCTTCAATTTTGGTGTCAAAAAGAAAAAGGTCAGAGGCTTAACACCTCTGACCTGTGCTTTAGATGGTGGGCGATACAAGATTCGAACTTGTGACCCCATCCGTGTGAAGGATATGCTCTACCCCTGAGCCAATCGCCCGTCGCCTTTCGGCAAAAGAGATACTAACATAGCCGCGCGCGGTTTACCAAGAACTTTTTGCCCTCGATTTTAAATTCGTGGGTGCTAGCCAAGCCAAAACAACCAAGGCAATCGGCAAAACCGCAGTTAAGCCACCCTTTATCGCTTAATCCACGAGGTCTCGGGACGGCAGATAAGTCGAGCATTGTTATAGGCCATGTCGAGCGTGAGGCAGGTGCGCGCGGCGTAGAAGCCGTCCTCGCGCTGGATGGTCAGCGCCAGTTCGGGCTTGTCGCCGGTTAGGCACAGCGGCAGCAGCAGTTGGATCCGACCGCCGTAGAACTGCGGCACGGCGAGCGTGTAATTGGCGGCGGCGCGGCGGGCGGCCTCGACGACGGCTCCCTCAAAGGCGCGGCGCAGCAGCAGCGAGTTGCCCTCCCCCATCAGGCTGGCGGGAATACGCGTGAGGTTCTCCTCGTCGCCCAGAATGTGGTCGATGTTGGAACGGATGGGCAGGCGGTAGTCAAAGACCAGCTCGGAGGGGTCCTCGGCAAAGCGCACGCGGCACGGCAGGTATTCAAACGAGACCAGCATGGGATCGCTTTCCTTAAAGAAACCCTTCAAAAACCAGCGCTGGCGCGCATCGGGCTTGGTGTTGGGCTCAAACAGACCGTAGATGGTCTCGTAACGGCGCGTGTACAGGCCTGTGTTGAATAGGCAGCGATCGTCGTCGAACACCAACGGCAGGTTGGACGGCGCGGTCTGGTCCACGTCGCGCTCGGTCAGGAACACCGCGCGACTAAACGAGAACAACAGGTAGTTTTTGAGGATGCGGTTACTGGGACCCCAGTCCTCGGGATCGGTGAGGTCGACTAGGCGGTCGTAGCAGGGCTCGGGGCAAAACGCAAAGTCGTATACATTGCTGCACAGGTGTTGGGGATCTCCATGTGGCGTCCAATCAATTTCATTGCTGTTGTGCGGATGCTTAGATTCTATACGCGCGACGGGTCGCCGGCACGCACAACGCAATTGCGCCTTAGCTCTTTGACGAGCTTGTCGCGGGAGCGGCTTCTGGAAACGAGACCCTGGATCCAAGCGTAGTACTGGTTTCGTTAGAGCGATACCCGTTATCAGGCGCGTTCGACCGCCACCTTTGCTCCTGGCTCTCCGGCAGAGTAGATATCTCTTGGTATTAGAGGCGCCTCCAATCAATGCGACTGAAGGCGCCTTCTCCGCGAGCATTGTTTTGATTGCGTTGGTCGTGCTCTGCGACCAAGATCTTCCCGGTAGGCTTTCTTTTGATTCCGTTGGTCGCGCCTTACGACCAAAATCAAAGTCAAGCATACAAATGAATGGGAAGAGCTGCAAGGCATACCCAGAAGTCACACGGTCGCGCTCGTCAGCCCTCGGGCTATGCCAGGAAGCGGGATAGTGCCAATATCCGTCGTTGTCAAAAATGGCGAGGTACGTACCTCGCCGATCTGGCACCTCCAAGACGACTGTCTCTTCGGTGAATGAATTTTCTCACATTTCAGGGGCATTTAGAGCCGCATTGATAAGGTCGGCGGAGTTGTCGAAACGGCCTGGTTCTTCACTGGCAAAGAACGCATCCCCTTCGCGGATGGCCTGTAGGCTTTCGGCGTTAGGCTCTTTGGGCGGATAGGGCTGTATGGTTGCATCCGTAAACTCATCGTTTCGTTTATGTTGAGACATAAAGGCGTACCTCTTCCCGTTCGATGTTTTTGCGGAAAGCCGGGCGCATGTGCTCTGGAGGGTTGGTGACGATATCAACCTATCGTCTAAGTTCCTTCTCGAGCTCATGGGAGAGTTCGTACAGCGTGCCGAACGTCATGGTGTTGCCGCAGACTAGGCGCAAGTCAATATCGCTATCAGGCGTTTGCTCGCCTCGGGCAAAGAAGCCAAATAAATATGCTTTGCTGACGTCGTATTGAGCAAGCACGCGGGAGGCGGCGGTGGATATGTCGGTAGGCGAAATCATGGGTTATTTGCTGTTCAACAGTAGAACGTCAGGGGCCAGCGCCGAAACCGCCGATCCGGCTTTTTGCCGTTCTGCTAGCTCGAAGATAAACGGAGCGTTTGATCTAACGAACTCGGTCAAAAAATCCAGATCGTCAGTAGAAAAACATTCGACATTGAACCAATTAACCGCAGGCAAGAAGCATTCCGCATGGTCAAAGCCAAGGTCAACCGGACGCTCGACGGCTACGCGAACGGTCCCGTCATCCCTAGCATAAGCAGAGTTCATTAATCCGCCCCGCTGTCCAAGATAAACTCTCCCGTCTCCAGGTCTACGAAGTCCGCGAGCTTTATCTTTCCGGAGAAGCCGCTCCCCTTGTACTTTCCCGCATAGGTCTCAGAGTCGAACTTGAACGAAATGTTATACAGCTTGCCGCTCTTTGTCCTCCTGACTAGCCCGTTTTCCAGCATGTAGCTCAGTACCCTCTTATGGCTTTCTCTATCGTTACCGTTTAGGTAAAAGCAGCAGACACCTTGTTTCGAGCCCGCCGCGATGAGCGTTTCGGGATTCGAGTATTTGGCCTCTACGACGACGCCATCAAGAACTGCGGTTCCGACAATGTCGTCCATGAGGGCGGTTTTGAATGGAGAGAAGAAGAACATCCATTTGCCGCATTGGACGGGATCTATGTCGTGGATTCGTTCCTTATTGATAAACCAGATCCACGAGAACGATTTGACCCTGGCAATCGAGCCGGATTCGTTAAGAAGCGTTTCTTCGACGGACGGCGTTAATTCCTTGTTGTTGCCTGTGTTATTTGAGTTTGCCATATCATTTATCCTAACATTCGCCGTTAATAAAGCTCCTCGCCAGCAGTTTCGAGCGCTTGTATCGCTGCGCGTTTTAGCTCATTGAGACTTTCGTAGCCGCTTCCCGACAGCGGGATTATTCGTATGTTGAATGAGTCACCGTACTTGTAGTCGGCATACACATCGCAATTTCCCCTACCGAGAAACTGTATGGCCGCCCGATCAATTGCCTTTGTGCTTTGGCCTACGTAGTACAGATCCTTGGTTGCATTATGGACAATGAAGATGCCAGTAATTTCGCCTTGCTGTGTCAGGGCCTTTCGCTGAGCCATAAACTCTTCGGCGCTTGCGACGATTTGTGGATCATCTTCTAGGAGGGATTGGCGTAGTTTAAGAAGTGCTTCTTGCTGCTTCGAAGCGATCAAGATAATTAGGAGACCGTCCAAAAACAAGAATAAGCCGAAAAATATCAAGGGGAAAGACGGCACTCGATTTACGCCAACGCTGAGCGGCCAAGCTATAAATGGGCTGCCAAGGGTAAAAATAAGCCCGCTAACGCAAATGACCTTTCCTGCCTGAATTTGCCTTCTTGGAGGGGCCAAAGCGACGGTTTTAATTTGATAGTAGTTTCCCATGGTTGGTCTCCAGTGATGTAGGCAATTGGGTCCAAATGAAGCTTTATAAACGGCAGCATTTGGATTGCAATTATCTTATCGCTCTGGCAGATGGAGTGTAAGGTTCAACATCGGTAACAGATCGAGAGGCAGTTGAGCTAAACAAAATAGTGCCGTCGCAGCGATAGCTGATACGGCACCAATCTCTAAGAAATTGATTTAGTAGAAGGCTAAAGACTTCTGCAATAGCTGCATTCACCTCTCCCCTGGTCTCGCTTAAACGAGGCCTTAGCAGCGATATGCGGCAGCCAGGAGCACTGTCCCCAGTAGGAAAAGCGCTACGGACGCGGCGATCCAGTTGCTGTCGGCGGTCTTGGGGAGCGCTACAGTTGTCACGGTGTCAGCCTTGGGCTTGGAGGACGTGGACACCGTGGTCTTGGTTACTGTCGTTGTTGACTTGGTTGGCGTGGCCGCGGGTTGCAGCGAGGGATTTGCCGTGGGCCCAGTGGTGGGCTCTCCGGTAGCGGGGTTGGCATTGGCGGGAGACTTGTCCGTGCTATCGCCCGGCACCTCGCCTCTGTCGGTCTCCCCCGCCGGAGGCGTGGCGACATCGGGCTCAACCACCACATGCGGTGCCACCGCACCGGAGGCATCCACCACGCCACTAGCACCAAAGGTCCCGCCAGCAGGCGTCACAAACCGCGCAGACACAAGCGTTCCGCCCGAGCACGCAACGCCGCCGTCGGTACCGGCCGCATCGAGCCACGAGGCGTCGACGGAAAGCCGACAGCCGGCCGCACCTGCGCCAAGGCCCGCATCCTGCAGATACACGCCGTAAGCGCGCACGCCCGCCCCGGACCCGGCGCCCGCGGCAACGAGGCGCCCGCCGCCGCGCACGGCCATGTCGCCTGCGATCACGCCGGCGACCGCCTCGTCCGTAATATCGGCCCCGTCCGCCCGGGCATCGACAGTGCAGCCGTCCACCACGAGTGCCTGCGATACGTGGATCCCGCACTGCGAGCCCGTCGCCATCAGGGTCCCTGAGCCGCGAAGCGTCAGGTTGCCCCACACCTCCATGCCGCACAGCGTGATGTCTGCATCGGGCGCATGCGACTCCGTCACGGAGTTTTGCCCGGCAAGCGTCAGCACCAGGTCGCCGTCGGCGCCGATGGCCTCGCCCGCGTAGCCGTTAAGCTCCAGGTGGTCGGCATCGGTCCAGGCCCAGCCGGGGCCTGACACGCCCGGCTCGTAGTACGTCGCGCCCGCAATGATGAGGCTCTCCGCACCCGCGGCATAAGAAGGCCCGCCCAGCAAAACGCATAGGCAGGCCATAGCAACAATCGCAATGTAATGACGGCTGGTGTGGGACACGGCAGCAAACATACCCGCTCCGATCTTCGCAGGAGCCAATAGAATGTGCACCAGAAAATGCCCTGGTAGCAGCAGTAATTAGTTTAGCGAGATCGATGCGGGGGCAAAGAGAAATCGCGTGGGCAGTGTCCACAATTAGGTGTAAATCGTTTTGCCAGTCGGTGAAAGGAGGAATCGGCTTACGAATGCGCTACGAGAAGGAGGGACCCAACACGATGATTGTGACGAGCAGTACGCCGGTTCAGCAGTTCCTTACCACGGAACAGCTTCATGTCGAGGACCCTATGCCCAAAGAGGGACACGAGCCCGTCGGTCAGGATGCATTCGGAGGTCAACATGGCGCAGCCTGCACTGTTGTCGGTACCTGACGGTACCCATGTCGCGCCTTGCGGCGTCCCCGTTGACAGATATCGCAAACATCCAAGGTCGGAAAACGTTCGCAATCGTCTGGATCATACAGAGGCAAGTGTTGAGACTCGCTATCTTTGACGTTCGCTATGATTCCAGCTCCCCCGGCCCAACGTTATCCATTCCAGCCTCCTACAACAATCCACCGCCCTAATTACTAGACCGCCCCTCGTACAGCGCATCGCCGTACTCCCCGAACAATAGGTACGCTTTCTGGATTCTGCGCCTCTGCCTGTCCAGGGCCTCAAGTTCCTTGTTAAGGTCGAAAGCTCCAATATAAGTCTGCATTGTAATGCAATTGTCCACCGAGACCGTTTGCTCAAGCCCGCTCACCAGACTCTGCGACAAGTCATGCATGCTAGAGCCGTGCAACTGCCGGAAATGCGTCGCATCAGCGTCTTTGTAGAGATCGTCGTCAACGACATCGTACACCTTCATCCCAAGCGGAACATCAACACACTTCTTCCGGAATGCGTCATACCAGTCCCGTCTGCGTTCCTGTAGATACGAGTAGTCGCCCTTCGCGACCGTTGAGAGTTTGACACACCCACGGACAAGCCGGTCTTTGAACACGTTGGGTAGATTGCACTCTACCATGAACACCGGATGGACGTAATCCATGACCAATGTGTCCCTTAGAACCTTGTCGTCGACCCCCGCGACAATCTCCCCCCATGCCATCAACGACTTCTCGTAGCGAATCATCAGCCTGACCGAATCGAAGAGTGCATTGTTGTATTGCCGGAAGACCTCGAGGAATGTATCACCGAAGAAACCCCTCTTCACGGCATGGAGCGGAATATGCGAATCCTCCAGCACCATCCGATAGTAGAGCGCAGGGTGTCTCTCCACCAACCCGGCAGTCATTTTGGCAAAACTATCGTCATTCACCTCAGCCACTTCTTTCATCCAACGCCCCAAGCCTTCGCAAGATCCCTGTCGAAGCTCATAGGCTGCTTCTCAAGTTCAAGGACGTCAACCTGCACACGCACCGGGTACGTCGTCGCCGTGCCACTCACTATGCAGCACCCCTGCGGAAGCACGGGAATCATGCTCGCATTTGCGCTGTCGATGAACGAAACAGCTTTGCTAATCGCTCTCAGGTCCTCGTCGTTTACGAGTCTATGGATGAAGTAGTTGTGCATCTGCGAGAGAATCGTAGGCGATATGTCGGCCGGCCGTTGGCTGCACACGGTGAGGTACATGCCAAACTTGCGCCCCTCCTTGACGATTTCCTCGAACGTCTCAAGTCGGTAGTCGCGCCAGTTCTCGCTCTCGCGCTGCGACGAGTACGACAAGACGTTGTGTGCTTCGTCGATGACCAGGTGAGCACTGCTTCCACGCTCGTTTTGCCCGCGCTCCTTCTGGAACTGATAGAGCGTCTTCGCCACGACGAGCGGAACGATCTTCTTCTGCTCAAGGTTAACGTTGAGAAGCGAGATGACGGAGACATCGGATTTGAAACCGCTGATGCAAGGCTCGTAGAGCTTTGAAGCCTCCCTCAGCTCTGCCGAGTAACGCTGTATCAAGGGCGCAATATGCTCACGAGTGATCGTATGAGAGCGAACCGCCTCAATAAACCGATATCGCGCGATGAATTCCAGCAGCGCGGGCCTGTCAGAAGCCAACGATGAGTAGTCCATGCTCTCATAGCATAAATCGGAGAAAACTTCAGGCATATCGGCGGGCGAGTAAAGTAGCTTCCCACTATCGCGTTTGTGGAGCGCATTGTTGTACTTCTGATAAACCTCAATAGAGTCAATCGCCCTTTCCAGGCTGCCGACATCTACGCCGGGGACAAGTGAAAAGAGCCTTACCAAATCCTCGCGCTGCTCATCGAAAGCGGGGCCACAGCCGCAATAGTCTTCCAGAAGCTTTCTGACCATGCCGCGCAGGTAGGCACCGGGGTCGCTCATTTCCAAAATCGCCCCGGCTTTGCGAATGCACCTTTTCAAAAACGGCCGTTGCGTCTTCTCGGTCGCCTTGGCCAACATTGCCCACATGTCCACATCAAAGAAGAAGCCAGGTGGAACGGGGATTTTGGCGCCGGCTCCCGTTCTAGTGCTTGGCCCGTAGACTTCCTTGTCATGACACAATACGGCCTTTGCAGTGTACTCGCCATTAAAGTCGATGAAAACGAACTTGCTGCTCCCGCATCCGGCACGCTGCCCGAGACAGTCAGTGAAAAGTCGACACAGCGTGTTCGACTTGCCCGAGCCGGTGTTCCCAAAGATTCCAATGTGGCTCGCGAACAGCGCATTGAACGGCAGTCTCACGTCGACCCCGTCATGCCCGACCAGCTCCCCTACCCTAAAGCCCGCGCCGGTGGCTTCGACGGGCGAATTCACGGCCGCGAGCTGCTTGGGCGAGAGAAGATACGCCTTCGAACGTACCAAGGGCAGCACCTCAATGCCGCGGTTAAATCTCCCAGAGGAGAAACTGCCGAACACCGAAACGTCGACGTAGCGTTCAAGGTACGAGCCCGGCGCCTCGCGCCCATCGGCCCCTTTTGAAGCCACAGCTCTGCTTTCCTGCTGGTAGTCCCCTTCGACTACTCCGATTACATCGTCGTAGCCGCAAGGCAAACGGAGGTACCCGCCAACGGAGACGCCGCGCACGAGCTCGCCATGGTAAAAGACGCTCGCCTCGTTCGCCTGGCTGTACACCTTCACCTTGACCTTGGTGCCGCGAACATCGGTGACCTCCCCGATCAGGAGGAGGTCACCGCTCACCTCGCCACGCATCTCAGCACCTCCGTGAGCTCACCCAATCCGATCTCCTTGTCTTCCCTGGGAACAAGGAGATAGACATTGTCAGCATTGGGGAACAGGGAGCGATACCAGGCGGCGTCGTCTCTAGTGTGGCATGAAATCAGCACTATGAGCTTCGGGTTCGACCGTATGGCCCTCTTTGTGAGCTCAAGGATATGCTCGTCGGCGAACGAAAACCCGAACACCAGAAGCAGCGCGTTGTTGCGGTCAAGTTCGTTGGCGTAGATGCGCAGCAAATCGTAGTAGCTTTGCTCGAGAACGGTCTCCTCAAACTTCCGCTTGGCAGGATTCACGATACAAAGCGTTGAGTCATAGCTCTTCCCGAATGCTTGGAGCAAATCCACATCGTCAACGGAAAGGCCGGAGACAAGTTCCTTGAACAATTGTAACGACGCGGCGTTGCACGGGTCCTTCACCAACGAGGCCAGCTCAGAAACGGCAGGAAGGTCAAGAACGCCATCGTGACCCACGACGCAATCGTCCAAAGTGCTCTCGACGTTTGAGTACACAACCTCTTTGCGATCAGATTCGCCTACCCGTCGCCATGTCAACGACCCGTGCGCCTTCAGCACATTAGCAGTCGTCACCTGCGAGGTGTACTCCATGAAAAGCGATTGCTCGCACATAAGCCGGCTGAATGCAGAGGGGTCGAACCGCGGCTTTCCCCGCCCAACAAAGCCGTCGTTGAAAGGAATGCCGAGACTTTCGAGTGAGAGCTCTATCAACGGGTCGTAGTTTGTCGTGAAGAAGTTCAGGCGTTTCGGGAGGGTTGTCGTACCTCGATTCTCGATGAGCCTACACGCCGAGGCAACAAACGCTTTCTGCGGCTCAGTGGCATGCGCCTCGCGAAGGGGGTGCATAATGGATTTGAAATACTCCGCCCGCAAGAGCGCCCGTGCCGAGAGCCACATTCCCCTCTCGTTTCCCGGACAATCGCGCATGTGTTCGTCAACCGCCTGAAACCAAGATTCCCGTCCTTGTAGGACGGGAACCACACTTCCAGAGAAGCCAGAGCCCAGCAAGACATTAATATGTGCACTAGCAAAGACCTTGCGTAAGAACTTCGCGTTTTCTTCTTCGATGCGCATGTTGTCGTTATCGTCAAGGGGAACGAGTATTTCCCTCATATGACGTTCGCTCTTATGCTCCACGCAAGACCTCCTCGCCAGCTTTTGATTCAATTATATATTGCTCCTAACGCACCATCGCCGCCGCGTCTGAGATGCCGACCGACGGCGTGATTACGAGGAAAGTGAAGCACGTGGCACAGTCCATGGGCATAGGCCGCATGAGCGTTAGCTAGGTGGCAGGATGTGCTCCTCGCCCGACGACGCAGTCGCCGGGCTGCAGGAGTGCGACCTGCCAGGCGCCCGGTTCCCCTACATCTGGCTCGACGCCATCTGCATCAAGAGCAGCGGCGAGGGCCGGGCGAAGTCGACCGCGCCCGGCACGGTCACATAGCCAGTCCAAAGAAACGTCCGCATCTCCATCACGCCCTCCTGTTATTTCGCCTCCAACTCGCAAGGAGCGTACCAGCCTCTTCGGCAGAGACCTCGTCCCCATCATAATCGTCTCTATTCACAAAGCAGAAAGCTGCCGCAACTAGCTGGCAGTCTTCCGGCAAGTCGAAAAAGCTGCCGTCTGCGCGCGCCTCAGCAAGAAGACCGTCGACCTTTGCGAGCTCGACCACCTTTGCGACACCAGCCTTGTCGAATGAGAGGCTCGTTACTTCGCCGCTGTCCAGCGAGGTGTAGCGCCCCGACCCGAACGAGAGAAAGGACGCGCACCTCGTCCCGTCAGCATTGGCAATTCTTTTCGCATAAGCCATGAATTCATTGGGCTTACGCTTCTTGAGCAAGATCAACGCATAACGACACTCATCGTTTAGGAACAGGTTCCTCTCGACGGCGTCCTCGCCCACCTTGGCGCAAACGGCATCGGAAAGCTCGAAAATGTCGCCTTCGGGCAAAAGCGCCTTGCGGCCACCGTCTCCCCTGTCATTCAGGCTGTTCAGCTGCGATATCAAGAAAGGCGCGAGCGGATAGATCGCTCTCCCCTTGCTCTCGTCCACCGACGCTCGCAGAATTTCGCCAGACTTAGCAGGCCCCAACTGTTTGAACAGTAACTCGGTGAGTCTGAGGAGTTCCAGGTCGGCACTCGTCGAGGCAAATGGGGCGTAGCTCTTTTCCTTGCTCAGGCCCAAGGCCAAAAGGCATGCCTTGGCGACGACTTCGGCACGTCCTTCCTCCAAGGTCGATACACGGGCCCTCATAGCCGACACAAAGTCGATCATGCTCCCCGCTTCAGCGTGCCTGTGCAGGTCTTCGAGCAACACTCCGCCCTCGCTCACGTTCAACGCATCCAGCACCTCGTGAACATCGATTCCGTCCGGTATGTTCGAATGGAAGTATAGATCGAAGGAATCGGCCCGCCAGATTGCGTTCAAGCTCTTCCTTGAGTAATAGACGCAATGACTCATGCCAGTTTTATTTGCCACCCGCGGGAAGAGCCTGCATACGGCCTCGACCGCCCACTTGGCCTCAGAGCTCGGGACTAGCCCAGAAAACCGCTCCTTCAAATTGGCGAGGGTGTCTTTCGGATCACCGCTAATCGTATACGACGACGATCCAATCGTGCCGCATAGGAAGTCCTTGTGCACGCGAACCCAATCGACGACTTTTGGCACCTTGAGCTCCAGTACCGCCAAGGCGACGACGTCCTCGAAGCAGCAGAATCGCGGCAGGATGCTCAACTTCGCCTTCAGCGCGTTCGAGAATCGCCGAACCTCCCTTATGGTGGAGAACCGATTGTTCAGAAACGTCAGGCAGACGCCGTTCCACCTCTTGTCGTCAAGGTCCTCTCGCCTGTAGGAAAACGCTTCGAAAATCGCGTCGATGTCCTTGAGGAGTATCCGCTCCAAATCGCCCGATGAAATGGACGGCAGGCGCACAGGGACTTGGACCACCTTCTCTAGGTATTCGGCGCCATCGCACTTCTGGACTTCACTCAAAGCCCGCGTAACCACCTCCTCATCGAATGAAAGAAGGTAATTTATCTTGGGAAGTTTCGCCAGAGAGGCGACGAGCTGAAACACCATACGCACCTGATCGTTCGGCAGCCGATCAATGTCGTCGATAATCACTACGACCCGCCCATCGAACTTGAGGAGCTCCTCCTCAAGTCTCTGTTTCTTCGCGGAGACGCTTCCCGCCCTATCTGCAGATTTCCTCAACCTGCTCGTCAAACGATTGCCGAAGGCGGGCACAGCAACGCCCGCAAGCGGCGCGCCCGCTAAACTGGCAGCGGCGCCGGCGGTCATCAACAAGGCTTCAGAATATGCCGCAAAGGCATTGAGCACCTCGGGGCGCTTACCGCGCAGCTTGCCGAATAGCTTGCGCCGCCCATATGCATCTTTATCAAGCGCACCCTCAACTTCCTTAAGGAACTGAGCGAGCAGCTGCTCGGCCGTGAGGTAATTCCAGGGCTCGAAACGGACGACCGAGACGCCCGCCTTTCCGTCATCGTCTTTTCGGGAGAGCGCATTTTCAACGAGGTTTATAACCGAAGTCTTGCCTGAGCCCCAAGGCCCGTACAAACCAATGACAAGCGACTCAGGGCCAGCTGCGGATTTCAGAATATCAGCCAGCCTCTCAGCGAAAGGGATCCTTCCGATAAGATCTTGCTCCCTCGCCTTGATTGGCGTATCGGTGGCAAGAGATAAGTTGGAGTTATCCAAGGCCACTACCTCCCATTACAGTCAGAAATGAGCTATTCGATATCCCGTTGATGTATTTCCCCGGTGTTGGACACGATGCAAGCAAGCCCGAAAGGGCCGCCGATCGGGCGCCCACGTACGGCCGTCTGCCCCTGCCCCGAAGAGGGCCGGGGGGCGTTGCCGGCGCGGACGCCGCCGTTTCAGACGACTGATAGGAAACTGCCGGACCTCATGTTGATGTTCACTAAGAAGTGGTCCGAGTGATCACTGGGAAATAAGCACCGTGA